>JANLID010000036.1 GCA_024654105.1 Gallionella sp.
CATCTAGCGCGAAGCTGGCTCGAACAGCGGCTCGCTGAACAAGGTTTGACCATCGAACAGCTGGTCCAACAAGAGAGCCAAAATCAGGCGGCCGACCGGGTTTCCGTCAGCCACAGCATTGCCAGCCTCCGTTTCTTGAGCGCAATGGACTGGAAGGCGTTCGTGGAATCCCTGAGTCTGGTCGAAGAGGCTTTGCGCTCGGATCCGGCAGGCGTTTACAGCAAGATGGATTTCTCAACCCGGGATCGCTATCGCCATTCGGTCGAAGCCATCTCCCGGTACAGCCAGTTTTCGGAATCGGAGGTCGCGCGCAAGGCCGTGCAACTGGCCGCAGACGGCGCACGTCTAAAGGGACACGAAGACCGAAGCGCACATGTGGGCTTCTATCTGGTAGACCAAGGCCACGCCATGCTGGAGCGCATGGCGAATGTGCGGTGGCCCCGGGGTACGATTATCGAGCGCAGCATCCGCCGTTTTCCGCTGACATTTTATGTGGGCGGTATCGCGGCACTTACTTTGCTCGCCACGTTCGTGATTGTGCAGCAGGCAGAGACGCTGGCAGTGCAGGGATGGAAACTCATATTCTTCACTCTTGTTGGACTCCTTTGTGCCAGCCAACTGGCCGTGGCGCTGATGAACTGGCTGTCCACGCTGCTGGTGAAACCCTGCCGGCTCCCGCGCCTGGACTATTCTTCCGGCGTCACGCCCGATTGCCGGGCTATGGTGGTGATCCCCACCATGCTCACGAGCCTGGCCGGGATTGATCGCCTGATCGAAACCTTGGAAATCCATCATCTCGCGAATCGGGATCAACACCTGCACTTCGCCTTGCTGACGGATTTTCGCGACGCGGCGGAGGAGATTCTGCCCGAGGATCAAGTATTGCTTCAGCGGGCGATGGCCGGTGTCGAGATGCTGAACCATAAATATCCTTCCGCGAACCAGACGCTTTTCTTTCTGCTTCATCGCCCGCGCCGCTGGAACGCCGCAGAAGGCGTGTGGATGGGTTACGAACGCAAGCGGGGCAAACTCATGGAGTTCAACGCGCTCCTCCGTGGCGGTTCCCGCGACTGCTTTTCAGAGATCGTGGGAGAGACGGCCATCCTGCCGTCAATCAAGTATGTCATCACGCTCGACACCGACACCCAGCTTCCGCGCGATGCCGCCCGGCAGCTTGTGGGCACGATGGCCCATCCATTGAACCATCCGGTATTCGATGCCGTACGTGAAATTGTCACCACAGGCTACAGCATTCTGCAGCCGCGCGTCGGCGTGAGTCTGCCGAGTTCACGACGTTCCTGGTTCGTCCGGCTTTTTGCCGGCGACGCGGGCATCGATCCTTACACACGGGAAGTGTCAGACGTGTATCAGGATGTATTTCAGGAAGGTTCATATATCGGGAAAGGCATTTACGATGTGGACGCTTTCGAGCGAGCCATGCACGGACGCTTTCCGGAAAATACCATACTCAGCCACGATCTGCTGGAAGCGTGTCATGCCCGTTCCGCGCTGGTGAGCGACGTGGAATTCTTCGAGGAATATCCTTCCCGCTATAACGTGGACATGGCCCGGCGTCACCGCTGGATACGCGGCGATTGGCAGATCACGCAATGGCTGTTGCCGCGTGTGCCGGGCTCTGACACCGGCCGCATTGCCAATCCGCTTTCCGTGCTGTCGCAGTGGAAGATACTCGACAACCTGAGGCGCAGCCTCGTCCCGGTTGCGCTGGTGTTGCTGTTGCCGGGCGCATGGCTGCTGTTTCCGCAACTCGGCGGCCTGGGGCCGCTGCTGGTCGTTGCCATCATCGCCTTTCCCGGATTGTTGGCGCTGGGTAGCGCATTTCGCAAGTCGCCGGATCTGACATGGTCTATGCATTTGCGCGGGGTGGCCGATACGGGCGCCCGCCAACTCGGGCAGATGTTTCTCACGCTGGCCTTTCTACCCTACGACGCCTTCATCAGTATGGATGCCATAATCAGGACGCTGCTGCGTTTGCTGGTGACGCGCAAGCGGCTGCTTGAATGGAAAACATCGAGTGATGCAGAACTGTCAGCGCGCAACGACCTTGCCGGTTGCTATGCCCGGATGTGGATCGCGCCCCTGGTTGCGCTGGCGTCTGGAATATTCCTGGCCATCATGCAGCCGGCTCAACTGTCATCGGCCTTGCCGATTTTGGGTCTCTGGTTTGTCTCGCCGTGGATCGCATGGTGGATCAGCAAACCTATTGCTGCCGCCCCGACAAATTTGACGGCCGAGCAATTGAGTTTTCTGCGAGTCACCGCCCGCAGAACCTGGCATTTTTTTGACACCTTTGTCACCGCACAGGAAAACTGGCTGCCGCCGGACAATTTTCAGGAAAACCCAAACCCGGTGATCGCGACGCGAACCTCCCCGACGAATATGGGTTTGGCGTTGCTGGCTAATCTGGCCGCACGCGATTTTGGCTACCTTTCGACGGGACGCTTGATTCGACGCACGCATGACAGTTTCGCCACCATGCAAAAACTCAAGAGACATTGCGGGCATTTTTACAATTGGTATGAGACCCGCACGCTGCAACCACTCCATCCGCTTTATGTTTCCAGTGTGGACAGCGGCAACCTGGCGGGACATTTGCTGACGCTCGCCGCCGGGTTGAGAGAACAGGCAGATGAGCCAATATACACACCGCAGATATTTGCCGGTTTGCGCGATACGCTGAAGGTACTCATGGGTCTGGCCGGCGAAAACGCTGCGCTGTCGCAACTCGACGCAGAATTGGCGAGTGCGCCTGCCACGCTGCGCACAGGCTATGCTTTGCTGGAGCGGACAACTGGCCTTGCGGGCAAGATCGCCGATTCGTTCGCACACGGAGAGCCTGAGCTGAAACAGTGGAGTCAAACGCTGCAGCAGAGTTGCGAAGAGCATCTGGGAGATTTGCGCTTCCTCGCGCCTTGGTTACGCAACGATGAAAGTTTGATGCGCGCCTCAGGCGGTCTCGCCGAAAAACTCGTGCGCTTTGACCATGCACTCACCTTGCGTGAAGTCTCGATGCTGGCCAAATCGCTCAGTCCGTTGATCAACGAAGACGAAGGTCACACTGAACTCTCGCGCTGCTTGCTGAAAGCCGGCGAGCATGCCCGCCGGCGACTGCTTGCGTTGGAAGCCTTGGCCAAACAGAGCGATGAACTGGCCGCGATGGACTTTACGTTTCTGTTCGACCCGGCGAGGGAATTGTTTTCCATCGGGTTCAACGTCGCCGAAAGCCGCTGTGACGCCAGCTTCTATGACCTGCTGGCTTCGGAGGCGCGCTTGTGCAGTTATGTCTCCATCGCCTTGGGGCAGGTTCCGCAGGATCACTGGTTTTCCATGAGCCGATTGCTCATCGCTTCGCGGGGCGAGCCTATCCTGGTTTCGTGGAGCGGCTCGATGTTCGAATATCTGATGCCGCTGCTGGTCATGCCAAATTATGAGAACACTTTGCTGGATCACAGCTGTAAGGCTGCGGTGCGACAACAGATCGAGTACGGGAACACACGCGGAGTGCCCTGGGGCATTTCCGAATCGGGCTACAACCGGATCGACGTTCACATGAACTATCAATACCGCGCCTTCGGCGTGCCGGGCCTTGGTTTGCAACGGGGATTGGCCGAGGATCTGGTGATCTCACCCTACGCCAGCGCATTGGCGCTGATGCTTGCACCGCGGCAAGCCTGTGAAAACCTGCAACGGCTGGAGAGTGAAGGGCGCGCAGGCGCCTACGGTTTTTATGAGGCGGTGGATTACACCCCGGCGCGTTTGCCACCGGACGAAACCAGCGCCACTGTCCTGTCCTTCATGGCGCACCATCAGGGCATAAGCCTGCTGGCGCTGGACAATCTGTTGCGGAACTACCCCATGCAACGGCGCTTCATGGCCTGTCCCTTGCTCAAGGCTGCCGACTTGTTATTGCAGGAGCGTGTACCCAGAACCGTCGCGAGCGTGTTTGCCGAGGATTTGAAATTGGAGAAATCACAGGCGCCAACTGGAAACAACGAAGCTGTCATGCGTGTACTCAAGCATCCCACCTCGGCAGCGCCGGAAGTCCACCTGTTGTCCAATGGCCGTTACCATGTGGTCATCAGCAGCGCCGGCGGCGGCTACAGCCGCTGGCGAGATCTGGCGGTCACCCGCTGGCGCGAAGATGCCACGCGCGATTGCTGGGGAACATTTGTTTATCTGCGCGATATGGCGACGGGGGAATTCTGGTCCACGGCGCATCAACCCACCCTGCGCCCGACCAAAGGCTATGAAGCCATCTTCACGCAGTCTCGTGCGGAATTCCGGCAACGCCATGCCGGGCTCGAAGTCCACACCGAAATCAGCGTGTCGCCGGAAGACGATGTGGAGTTGCGGCGCATCACGATTACCAATCGCTCAACCGTGGCGCGCGAAATTGAACTGACCAGTTATGCTGAAGTGGTACTCGCAACGCCAGCCACGGACGCGGCGCATCCGGCGTTCAGCAACCTCTTCGTGCAGACTGAATTTGCACAAAAAACTTCTGCCATACTCTGCACCCGCCGTGCCCGTTCCCAGGACGAAAAGCCGCCGTGGTTGCTGCATCTGATGCTGGAGCGAGGGGGTGAGCGGGGCGGCGAACAGGAAACCCTCTCCTGCGAGACGGATCGCTCCCGGTTTGTCGGGCGCGGCGGAAGCCTGGCCAACCCGGCCGCGATGCAGAGCGTTTCGCCGTTGTCCAACACCGTCGGTTCCGTGCTCGATCCCATCGTTTCGTTGCGGCGCACGGTCTCTTTGCGTCCGCATGAAACCGTCATTATCGACCTGGTGCTGGGCGTAACGGAAAACCGGGAAGACGCACTGGCGCAGGTGGAAAAATACCAAAGCGCACGCATGACTGACCGAGTCTTCGATCTGGCGTGGACCCACAGCCAGGTGACGCTACACCTCCTCAATGCCACAGAGGCGGAAGCTCAACTCTATGCCCGGCTGGCCGGCGCGCTGATTTATGCCGACCCCGCCCGTCGTGCCAGCCCGGTCGTGTTGCGCAACAACCGGCGCGGCCAAAACGGTTTGTGGAGTTACGGAATTTCAGGCGACGCGCCGCTGGTTCTGCTGCGCATCAGCGACACGGAGAAGATCGAGCTGGTTCGGCAAGTGATCAAGGCGCACTCATACTGGCGCATGAAAGGGCTGACGGTCGAACTGGTTATATTGAACGAAGACGTTTCGGTTTACCGCCAATCCTTGCACAATACGATCACCAGTCTGATTTCGTCAGGAATTGAAGCGCAAATGCTGGACAAGCCGGGCGGCATTTTTGTCCGCCGCCTCGAACAAATTCCCAGCGACGATCTCGTGCTGCTGCAATCTGCGGCACGCATTGTTCTGGACGATGAGAAGGGAACTTTGGCGGAGCAACTGGAACATCGCGGTGTTCTGGAGCCATTGGTTCCGGTGCTGAAGACCACCCACTCCGGGTCTGCCGGTTTGCCCGCGCCGCTCCCGCAACGCGAATTGATTTTTCAGAACGGCCTGGGCGGCTTTACCCGCGACGGCCACGAATATGTAATCACCCTGCAACCCGATCAAATGACGCCGGCACCCTGGGTAAACGTGCTGGCCAATCCCTATTTCGGGACGGTTATTTCCGAGAGCGGTGCGGCTTACACCTGGGTTGAGAATGCCCATGAATTCAGGCTGACGCCCTGGAACAACGATCCTGTTGAAGACACCACCGGGGAGGCGATTTACATACGCGATGAGCAGACCGGACATTTCTGGTCGCCCACGCCTTCTCCCGCTCGCGGCAGAACACCCTATGTCATTCGCCACGGCTTTGGCTACAGCGTATTCGAGCATACCGAAAACGGCATCGTCTCCGAGTTGTGGGTCTATGTGGCGATGGATGCCCCGGTGAAATTATCGGTGTTGAAATTGCGCAACATCTCGGGGCATCCGCGCCGCCTGTCGGTCACCGGATACTGCGAATGGGTATTGGGCGACTCACGGCATAAAAATCTGCTGCACGTGCAAACCGAAGTGGACCTCAAGACCGGCGCCTTGCTGGCGCGCAATCATTACAACACCGACTACACCGGGCGCATCGCGTTCATTGACGTGAACGATGCGACACGCACGCTCACCGGAGACCGGAAAGAGTTCATCGGCAGAAATGGCAACCTGTCTCAACCGGCAGCTATGAAGCGCACACGCCTTTCCGGAAAAGCCGGCGCCGGGCTGGACCCGTGCGGCGCGATGCAAGTTGCATTCGATCTGTCGGATGGACAGGAGCGGGAAACGAGTTTCCGGCTCGGTGTCGGCCGCAACCCAACCGAGGTGAACGATCTGATCCGGCGCTTTCGTCGGGTGGATGCCAGCCGTGAAGCGCTCGAAGGCGTCTGGGCTTATTGGAATCGAACCCTGGGCGCGGTGAACGTGGACACACCCGATCCCGCAGTGAATATAATGGCGAACGGCTGGCTGTTGTATCAGACCTTGAGTTGCAGGCTGTGGGGACGGACGGGATTTTACCAATCCGGCGGGGCTTACGGCTTCCGCGACCAGTTGCAGGACGTGATGGCGCTGGTGCATGCCGAACCGGCCCTCACCCGCGAGCATCTGCTGCGCGCTGCCACGCATCAGTTCCGCGAAGGCGACGTGCAACACTGGTGGCATCCACCGGCAGGTCGGGGCGTGCGCACGAATTTTTCCGACGACTACCTGTGGTTGCCTTACGTCACCTGCCGTTACGTTGCGTGTGTCGCCGATACTGGTGTGCTCGACGAAAAGATACCCTTCCTCGAAGCCCGCCCTGTCAAGCCGGATGAAGAGGCTTACTATGATTTGCCGAATCGCTCCGAAGAAACGGACACGCTATACCAGCATTGCGTGCGTGCCATCGAGCGCGGATTGAGATTCGGTGAGCATGGTTTGCCGCTGATGGGCTGCGGCGACTGGAACGATGGCATGAATCTGGTTGGCAATGAGGGGCGCGGCGAAAGTGTGTGGCTGGCTTTCTTCCTTTACGATGTGCTCACGAAGTTTGCCGGACTGGCACGCGCGCGGCTGGACATCGTCTTTGCCGACCTTTGCGTCATGCAGGCCAGGCAACTGCAACAGAACATCGAGCAACACGCCTGGGACGGCGAATGGTATCGCCGCGCCTGGTTCGACAACGGCGAACCGCTCGGCTCCAGTACCAATCGGGAATGCCAGATCGATTCCCTGCCGCAGAGCTGGTCGGTGATCAGCGGAGCGGGTGATTTGTCCCGCTCGCGCCAAGCGATGCAATCCGTGGATCAGCGTCTGGTCCGGCGCGAGGCCGGGCTGATTCAATTGTTCGACCCGCCCTTCGACAAATCTGCGCTCGATCCCGGTTACATCAAGGGTTACATTCCGGGTGTGCGCGAGAACGGTGGCCAATACACTCACGGCGCAATCTGGACCGCCATGGCTTTTGCCCTCATGGGTGAAAACGACCACGCATGGGAATTATTCTCGCTGCTCAATCCCATCCATCACGGCGGTACTCCCGAACAAATCGACACCTACAAGGTCGAGCCTTATGTCGTCGCGGCGGATGTCTATGCAGTCGCGCCGCACACGGGTCGGGGCGGCTGGACCTGGTACACGGGATCAGCCGGCTGGATGTATCGCTTGCTCATCGAAACCCTGCTGGGTGTGAACCTGGAGGGAGACCAACTGCGGCTGACCCCGCGCATGCCAAAAAGCTGGAGCAGCTATAAGATCCACTACCGCTTCAGGCAAACCGTTTATCACATCACCATTACCCGGCTCGATGCTGATACGGAAGACGAGAATCAACTCTCGCTCGACGGAAAAGAACTTGCCGCGAAAACGGTATCCTTGGTGGACGACCGCCAAGAGCATTTCGTCGAGATGAAAGCCCGCAGCTCATGAAAATTATGGCCTATGAAAATTGCGACCCATGAAAACTAATTTGCCTTGCATCCTGACAATCAATGGCGGCTCGTCGAGCATCAAGTTCGCGTTGTACCAGGTTGAAGAACCGCTCAAGCGAAGGCTTTATGGGAAGGTTGACCGCATTGGCCTGAGCGGGGCGAGCCTGACGGTTCACGACCCGGATGGAAAGCCGCAGGCCAGTCTCACCGTCCCCGACCACAAATCGGCAGCGAATTTCCTGATTGATTGGATCGAAAAGCAGGATGGATTTACTTCGATCGTAGCCGTAGGGCACCGTGTAGTCCACGGCATGAAACACACCGCGCCAGAGTTGGTCAGCCGGGAATTGCTGGATGAACTGCACCGCATCAGCCCATACGACCCGGAACATCTGCCCCGCGAGATAGAGCTGATCGAGACGTTCCGCCGGCGTTATCCACAATTGCCGCAGGTGGCCTGTTTCGACACGGCGTTTCACAGCACCATGCCCAAGGTCGCCAAGTTGTTGCCTATCCCGCGACGCTATGAAGAACGTGGCGTTCAACGCTACGGTTTTCACGGGTTGTCCTATACATTTTTGATGGAAGAGCTCGCGCATCTCGGCGACCCGGCGGCAACCAAGGGACGAGTGATTCTCGCGCATCTCGGCAACGGTGCGAGCCTGGCTGCGGTGCGCGACGGCAAGAGCATCGACACCAGCATGGGCTTTACGCCTGCATCAGGTCTGGTCATGAGCTCCCGCTCCGGCGATCTGGATCCGGGGCTGCTTTCGTTTCTGTCACGCAGCGTTCAAATGACTCCGGCGCAATTTGAGTGGATGGTGAACCACGAATCCGGGCTGCTTGGCGTATCCGAAACCAGCTCCGATATGCGTGACCTGCTGGCAAGTGAGACGCATGATGTGCGCGCGGCTGAAGCGGTCGCGTCGTTTTGTTATCAGGTCAAGAAATGGATCGGTGCATACCTGGCAGCGCTGGGCGGAGTAGACACGCTGGTATTCGCGGGTGGCATCGGCGAAAACGCGCCAGTCATTCGTGCTCGAATCTGCGAAGACCTGAAATTTCTTGGAATTGAAATTGATGAAAAGCGAAATGCGGCAAATGAAGGTGTGATTTCTGCTACGGACGGTCGTGTTGTTGTGCGCGTCATTCGCACGGATGAAGAACTGACGATTGCCCGCTCCGTGTGCAAGATCATCGGACTCGGCGCTCATGTCAAGTGAGCCATTAACCGAAAAGGAGTGCATGCCATGAACGAACATGATCACGAACACATGACCAAAGAAGATCCCGCTACACATCCGACGCAAGACGAAGTAGCTAAACAAGCCTACGCCATCTACACGAAGGAAGGTAAACCGCAAGGCCATGCCAAGCAGAACTGGCTGGAGGCGGAAGCCAAATTGAAAAGTGGCGACCACATGCACATGGACGAACACGGCCACGGCCAGGATCATCATGCCCACATGGCGGCGGATTACCGCAAGCGTTTTTGGATATCGCTGGTACTGACGCTGCCGATACTCGCCCTCTCGCCGCTGCTGCAAAAGCTGGTGGGTTTGCGCGAAGCGATCAGTTTTTCCGGCGACACCTACGTCTTGTTTGGCTTTGCCTCGGCGGTATTCTGGTATGGCGGCTGGCCGTTCCTCAAGGGCTTTGTTGATGAGCTTCAAGCGCGCAAGCCGGGGATGATGACGCTGGTAGCCGTCGCGATCACCACCGCTTATGCATACAGCAGCGCCGTGGTGTTCGGCCTGACCGGCAAGATGTTCTTCTGGGAACTGGCCACGCTGGTAGACATCATGTTGCTCGGGCACTGGATCGAGATGAAGTCGGTAATGGGCGCATCAAAGGCGCTGGAGGCGTTGGCTAAGCTGATGCCGTCCGATGCCCACAAACTCATGCCGGACGGCAGCGTGAAAGACGTGCCGCTCGGCGAGCTGGCAGTGGATAACAAGGTGCTGATCAAGCCGGGTGAGAAAATTCCGGCGGATGGAGTCATCGTTGATGGCGAGAGTTCGGTCAATGAAGCGATGCTCACCGGAGAATCCACCCCGGTCAGCAAGAAGGCCGGGGGCAAAGTCATCGGCGGCGCCATCAACGGCGAAGGCTCGCTCACCATAGAGGTCAAAGGCACCGGCAAGGATTCGTTTCTGTCGCAGGTCATCGACCTGGTCAAGCAGGCACAGGAAAGCAAATCGAAGACGCAAAACCTCGCCGATACTGCCGCGATGTGGCTCACTATCATTGGGTTGAGTGCCGGTGTCATTACCTTATTCATCTGGCTGGTGCTTGTTAACAAGGAATTCGCGTTTGCCATAGAGCGCGCCGTGACCGTGATGGTGATCACCTGCCCGCACGCCCTCGGTCTGGCGGTACCGCTGGTCGTGGCCGTCTCCACGGCATTGGCCGCGAGCAACGGCCTGCTGATTCGCAATCGCGGTGCATTTGAAGGCGCGCGGAAATTGCAGGCCATCATTTTTGACAAGACCGGCACGCTGACCGAAGGCCGCTTCGGCGTGACCGACACGCTGCTGCTGGGGCAGGACATGGACGAAGACACGCTGCGCAAATACGCGGCCTCGGTGGATGCGAATTCCGAACATCCCATCGCCAGAGCGATCGCCGAATCATTTGAGCAGAAGCTGCCCGTCGAAAACTTCAAAAGCATCCCGGGTAAAGGCGCAGAAGGCAGGGTCGATGGCAAAGACATCAAAGTGGTCAGCCCCGGCTATTTGCGCGAACAGAACATCGCGCACGATGACCAGCGCGTCGAGCCGCTGCAAGCCCAGGGCAAGACCGTGGTGTTCGTCATCGTGGATGGGCAGTTGAAGGGAGCGATCGCGCTGGCCGACATCGTCCGGCCCGAGGCGAAGCAAGCCATTGCTGCGCTCAAGGCGATGAACATCCGCTGCATGATGCTCACCGGCGATAACAAAGCGACGGCGCAGTGGGTCTCGGATCAGATCGGGCTGGATGAATACTTCGCCGAGGTCCTGCCCCAGGATAAAGCCGCCAAGGTGAAAGAAGTGCAATCACGCGGTGTGATGGTTGCCATGACCGGCGACGGCGTGAATGATGCCCCGGCGCTGGCGCAGGCCGATGTGGGCATCGCCATCGGTGCCGGTTCCGATGTGGCGGTGGAAACCGCCGACGTGATTCTGGTGCGCAGCAATCCGCTGGACGTCGTGGCCATCGTGCAGCTTTCCCGCGCCACGTATCGCAAGATGATACAGAACCTTGTCTGGGCCACGGGCTACAACGTCGTCGCCATTCCGCTGGCGGCCGGCGTGCTTTACGCGTGGGGTGTGGTGCTCACACCCGCCGTCGGCGCAGCCCTGATGGCTGCAAGCACGGTGATCGTTGCGATCAATGCGCGGATGCTGAAATTGAAGAAATCAACAACCGTAAAAAAATAAAAATTGGGAAGCCTCATGGATAAAATAATCTGGCTTTCTGTTTTACCCCCACTGTTAACGATTGCGGTTGCAATTTGGTCGAAGAAAATTATTCCTTCACTGTTAGTTGGATTAGTAGCAGGAAGTTATTTATTGAATCCCTCTGCCACAGGTGGTTTTGAAACTGCTGTAGACCAGATTGTAAAAACTTTAACTGACAAGGACAATTTGCAAGTGCTGTTGTTCTTGTATTTGTTCAGCGGATTAATCGCGCTTATAAAAAACTCAGGAGGGATAGAAGCTTTTTCTGGCCTGGCAGAAAAACACATCGCCAGCAAGCAAGGAGTGCTATTAACTTTGTGGGCATTGATTCCTGTTACTTTTATTGATTGTGGCTTCAGGGTCATTGGGGCGGGTTCCATCATCCGCTCACTTGCCGAAAAAAATAAGGTAGCCAAAGAACGGCTTGCATTCATGCTTAACAATACGGCCAGCCCTGTTGTGCAACTTATACCCATTGCCACTACTTTTGTCGGTTTTAATGTTGCGATCATTAGTCAGGGTTTAATAACTGCCGGCGTTGCCGAAAGTAATTCGGCTTATTCTGTTTGGCTTAAAGCTATCCCTTTGGAGTTTTTTAGCCTGGTAGTGATTGTTATCACATTCCTTTCGGTGTTTTTTCAATTTAAAAATTCCGGTAATCAAAAAAACGAATCCCCCCTGGTAAAAGACAAGAGCAGGATGAGTATGAATATGGAAGTTGGT
This sequence comes from Gallionella sp., assembly GCA_024654105.1. Lineage (GTDB taxonomy): Bacteria > Pseudomonadota > Gammaproteobacteria > Burkholderiales > Gallionellaceae > Gallionella. The sequence continues at coordinate 12,068 of JANLID010000036.1, forward strand.
GAACCTGTATTGAAACCAAGACTAATCAACTTTGTTATTCCGATATCCAGCGTCATCTTGTTAAGCTTTTTCTTCTTTTGGTTTTTTGGGAAAAACAAGTCTGGCGGAACTTCAGTTATATCTGCAATAACTCATACAGAACCAAACAGAGCCATGCTCGTCGCATTGTTCATTTCAATATTCATGACTGCAATCTTTTATTTTTTTCAAAAATATGATCTTAAAAAGATGACAGTTGATTTTATATCAGGTGGAAATGAAATCATGACCACATTGACTATTCTTGCAATAGCCTGGCCATTAGCTGCTGTTTCACAAAGTTTAGGCTTAAGCAGTTTTATACAGCAGCAGTTAGGGAGCTCCTTACCTGCCTGGAGTACGCCCGTTTCACTTTTTCTTCTATCTGCCGCAGTAACTTATTTCATAGGTGCATCGTGGGGAGCGGCTGCGTTAATCATGCCTTTCGCAATACCCCTTGCCGTTTCAGTTAATTCGGACATTCCTCTTTGCGTTGCGGCAGTAATTACCGGAGGAACATTTGGAGATGTTACTTCGCCTGTCGCCGGAATGACCAATATGGCGTCTAACATAGCACATGCTGACCATGAAAAATATTTGAAATATGCCAGCCCTTATAATTTTATTGCAGCAGGCGTTGCGGCTATTTTATTCCTGGCAGCAGGATTTATTTAACGCCAGTGATTGCAGCAGCCCCGAGACTGATCAAACACCGGGTGACTGGATTATCAGAATAGGACAGAAGGGTCCACAACCTGCGCCACTTACGTGTACCCAGAATGCCGGATAGCAGGTGATGCGTAACTTAAAAAAGGAGATTGATCATGATGGATTATGCAAACGGATGGATGAATGGCTCGATGGGTGGAGGGATAGGTCTGGTTATAGGCATACTGGTGGTAGTCCTGCTGGTGGTCGTGATCATCAACCAGTCCAAGAAATAATGGTGCGTTCACGACCAGCCGAAAGTACCCGAAACCGAGCCGTCTCAAAGTGTGATGGACAATATGCCAGCCAGGTTTAAACAAAACATTCTCAGTGGATGGACGATACTTCATCTCGCCGCCCGAAAGTTTCTTGAGATTGAGGGGATGCAGCGGGCAGAGGCATTTGCCTTTAATGCGTTCTTCTCGCTGTTCCCATTAATTATCCTGCTCGTCGCCATTGCTTCGAGATTGACTGGTTTGAATAATCCAGCCACAGCAGTCATTGCCTACATAGAAAGTTACATGCCGCTTGGCAGTGAGATGCAATCCTATATTTTCAACACCATCGCCGGTGTCATGGAAACGCGCGGTAAGGCGAGCGTCGTCGCGTTTTTTATTCTGGTGTGGGTAACCATCCAATGTTTCGCCACTCTTATCCATGCGACCAACCGCGCATGGGGTACCGAAGTGAAAAATTGGTGGCGTCTGCCGTTAAAAAGCCTGCTGCTGCTCGGCATTACGGCAGGTGCGGTATTCTTGGGCATCGCTTTGCCGATGCTGGCACAAGTGGCCAAAGAGGCCTTTTCCGAAGTGAATGCGTTCAGCTACTGGGCCTATGCGCTGGTCAGCTTTCTCATTTCCTTGCTGGTGCTGTTCGTCAGTCTGGGCATGTTTTACAAGCTCGCGCCGCGTCGCCCCACGCGCTTTGCCGAAGTCTGGGTGGCCGCGCTGAGTGCCACGCTTTTGCTGCAGGGAGCAGAAAGCCTGTTCGTGATCTACCTGAAAAACTTCAGCACGATAAACGCGGTCTATGGTGCATTTGGCGGAATCATGGCACTGCTGCTGTGGATCTTCCTATCCGGTTGTATTTTCATCTTCGGTGCCTGCTTGTGCGCGGTTCAGGCTGAAGCCCGTTTATCTCTGCCAGAAACAGCTACAGCAAACTAAAAAAGGAAATTGAATAATGAAAACCAGCACACTCACTCCAGAATTACTCCACAAGATGGATGCCTACTGGCGTGCTGCCAACTACCTGTCGGTCGGCCAGATTTTTCTCTACGACAATCCACTGCTGAAACGCCCACTCAAGATAGAGGATGTGAAAAAAATGCTGCTCGGCCACTGGGGCACAACACCGGGGCAGAACTTCATCTACGCGCATTTGAACCGAGTCATCAAGAAGTACGACATCGACATGATCTACATCTCCGGCCCCGGGCACGGCGGTCCGGCGGTGGTGGGCAACACCTACCTCGAGGGCACCTATAGCGAGATCTATCCGAACATCAGCCAGGATGAAGCGGGGCTGCAAAAGCTGTTTCTGCAGTTTTCGTTTCCCGGCGGCATTCCGAGCCACGCCTCGCCGGAAACGCCTGGCTCGATCCACGAGGGTGGCGAGCTGGGTTATTCGCTCAGCCATTCCTTCGGTGCGGTGTTCGACAATCCCGATCTGGTCGTTGCCTGCGTGGTCGGCGACGGCGAGGCGGAAACCGGGCCGCTGGCCACGGCATGGCATTCCAACAAGTTCCTCGATCCGGCAACCGATGGCGCGGTGCTGCCGATATTGCATCTCAATGGTTACAAGATTGCCAACCCGACCCTGCTCGCGCGTATCACTCACGAGGAACTGGAGCAGTTGTTGCGCGGCTACGGCTGGACGCCCATCTTTGTCGAGGGTCATGAACCGGAATTGATGCATGAAGCGATGGCTGTCGCACTCGACAGCGCGATCGAGCAGATCAAAAAGATCCAGCAGGACGCCCGCAGCGGCAAGAGCAACACGCGTCCGCGCTGGCCGATGATCGTGCTGAACTCGCCCAAGGGCTGGACCGGCCCCAAAGTGGTCGACGGCCTGCAGATCGAAGGCACTTTCCGTGCACACCAGGTTCCGCTGCATCCGCACAAGAAACCCGAACACCTCAAGCTGCTGGAAGACTGGATGAAGAGTTACCGGCCGGAGGAATTGTTCGATGCACAGGGCCGCCTGAAGCCGGAATTGGCCGAACTCGCGCCCAAGGGCGAACGCCGCATGGGCGCGAATCCCCACGCCAACGGTGGCATATTGCTCCGCGACCTGCGCATGCCGGATTTCCGCGACTACGCGGCCGACGTGCCAGTGCCAGGCGCGCCCGGCATCGGCGACACTCATGTGCTCGGGCCGTTCCTGCGCGATATTGCGAAGCTGAACAACGAGCAAAGAAATTTCCGCGTGTTCGGTCCCGACGAGACGCTCTCCAACGGACTGGAAGCGCTGTTCGAAGTGACCCAACGGCAATGGGACGCAGCGACAGTGGCCAACGACGAGTTTCTTGCGCCCACCGGGCGCGTGATGGAGATGCTCAGCGAACACCAGTGCGAAGGCTGGCTGGAGGGCTACCTGCTCACCGGACGGCATGGGCTATTCAACTGCTACGAGGCGTTCATCCACATCATCGATTCGATGTTCAACCAGCACGCCAAGTGGCTGAAGGTCACCGCGCACCTGCCGTGGCGGCGCAAGATCGCCTCTCTGAATTACCTGCTGGCCTCGCATGTGTGGCGTCAGGATCACAACGGCTTCACCCACCAGGACCCCGGTTTCATCGACCACGTCGTGAACAAAAAGGCCGAGGTGGTGCGGGTTTACTTTCCGCCGGATGCAAACTGCCTGCTGTCGGTGATGGACCACTGCCTGCGCAGCCGCCATTACGTCAACGTCGTGGTCGCGGGCAAACACCCGGCGCCGCAATGGCTGACGATGGACGACGCCGTCAAGCACTGCACTCAGGGCATCGGCATCTGGCAGTGGGCCAGCAACGACCAGGCCGTTGCGCCCGACGTGGTCATGGCCTGCTGCGGCGATGTGCCCACGCTGGAGACGCTGGCCGCTGTCTCGATCCTGCGCGAGCATCTGCCTGAGCTGAAGATCCGCGTGGTCAACGTTGTCGACCTGATGAAGCTGCAGCCGCCAAACGAGCATCCGCACGGTTTGAGCGACACGGATTTCGACGAGCTGTTCACCAAGGACAAACCCGTCATCTTCGCCTACCACGCCTACCCGTGGTTGATCCACCGGCTGACCTATCGCCGCACCAACCACGACAACATCCATGTCCGGGGATACAAGGAAGAAGGCACCATCACCACACCATTCGACATGACGGTGTTGAACGATCTGGATCGCTTCCACCTTGTCATGGATGTCATCGACCGCCTGCCACAGACCGGCGACAAGGGCATCTACCTGAAGCAGCAACTCAAGGACAAGTTGATTGAGCACAGGCAGTACATCAACAAGTACGGTCAGGATATGCCGGAGATTCGTAACTGGAAATGGAGCAATCCCACATGAATACACAAGAGCTTATAAACACCGCGAGAGCACTGGTTGCCGACGACAAGGGTCTGCTGGCGATGGATGAAAGTAATCCCACCTGCAACAAGCGATTTGCCAAGTTGGGAATTCCCCAGACAGAGGAGGCACGGCGCGACTGGCGGGAGTTGATCGTGACCACGCCCGGTCTCGGTGAGTGCATCAGTGGTGCGATCCTCTACGACGAGACGATCCGCCAGCGAAAGAAAGATGGCACTCCTCTTATCCAGGCCATCACCGCTGCGGGAATCATTACCGGCATCAAAGTGGACACTGGTGCCAAGGACATGGCGGGTCATCCCGGAGAGAAGATAACGGAAGGTCTGGACGGATTGCGCGACCGCCTCAAGGAATATTTCCAAATGGGCGCCCGTTTTGCCAAGTGGCGTGCGGTGATTGCTTTGGGCGAGGGCATTCCCAGCCGGGGTTGCATCGAAGCCAATGCGCAGGCGTTGGCTCGTTATGCTGCGTTGTGCCAGGAGGCCGGACTGGTTCCCATCGTCGAGCCGGAAGTGCTCATGGAGGGCGAGCACACCTTGGCGCAGTGCTTCGAAGTCACGGAGGAAGTTCTGCGCACGATTTTCCACCACCTGTATATACAGCGGGTGATGCTCGAGGGCATCATCCTTAAGCCCAACATGGTGCTTCCCGGGTTGGCGTGTCAGGTGCAGGAAACGGTGGACGAAGTGGCCGATGCCACCGTGCAATGTCTGTTGCGAGCCGTTCCCGCTGCCGTCCCGGGAATTGCATTCTTGTCGGGAGGCCAGTCCGGCGAACTGGCCTCGGCCCGATTGAATGCGATGAATCTCCGCTTCAAGTTGCGACATCCCTGGGCGCTGGCGTTTTCGTTTGCCCGCGCCATCCAGCAACCGGCCATGGAAATTTGGTCGGGCCGGGACGCCAATGTGAAAACAGCCCAACATGCATTACTGCAACGGGCCCGATGCAACCGGGCTGCGCGCCGCGGCGAATACAGTGCCGCGATGGAAGTCACAGGCAGATGAAAGCAAACGCATCCAACACCCTGCGCCTGTACCTCATTCGTCACGGCGAAACCGAGTGGTCGCTCTCCGGCAGACACACCGGTCGCACGGAACTTCCGTTGACCCCGAACGGCGAGGACGAGGCGCGTGAACTTGGCAAGCATCTGCTGGGTATCCCGTTTGCCCATGTACTGACCAGTCCGCTCAAGCGCGCACTGCAAACCTGCGAGTTGGCCGGTCTGGATCAAGTCCCGGAAATAGAACCCGACCTTGCCGAATGGGACTATGGTGATTACGAAGGACAGCGTTCTGTGGATATCCGCAAGGAGCGGCCGGACTGGAATGTTTATCGGGATGGTTGTCCTCGCGGAGAAATGCCCGCGCAAGTTGCAGCTCGCGCTGACCGTCTCATCGCCCGACTGCGCACGATGGATTCCAATATCGCACTCTTTACACACGGTCAGATCGGCAGTGTCCTGGCTGCGCGCTGGATCGGATTGGCAATAGACAAAGCGCAGCATTTCATGCTTGGCACGGCATCGCTCAGCATGTTTGCCTTCGACCCCCACCACCCTGACGTGCCGGTTATTGCATTGTGGAATGCGGTCTCTCGGGAAATATCCAACGCTGTATACTCCCATACCGCCGGCGGCGGCATGACGATGAGGCAGCGATCCCTTGAACGATGGGAAAACGAGGGGGGAGAGATTCTAACGGGTGCAGGTGCAGATTTGCTGAAGAACAATGAACGATAACCGCGCTGTCGAATCCGGGCGTCGCTGCCCCGACGCGCGGGACGTACGCGTAATTTCATACAGGAACACCAATGGCCGGGCACGACGATTCCACCGTGACAATTCTCTTCGCTCTGGGCGCCAATGCGCTCATTGCGGTGGCCAAGGGCACTGCAGCCTGGATAACCGGATCCACCGCGATGCTCGCAGAAGCTGTGCACTCGATTGCGGATTGCGGCAATCAGGGACTGCTGCTGCTCGGTCTCAGCCGTTCGGCGCGGCCGCCCGATGCCGACTATCCGCTGGGCCATGGGCGCTCAATCTACTTCTGGTCGTTCATCGTCGCCCTGATGCTGTTTAGTATGGGCGGCATGTTTTCGATCTACGAGGGCATACACAAAATGGACGGCGGCGGGCCGCTGAAGGACCCGTGGATCGCGATCGCTGTGCTGGCAGTCAGCCTTGCCGCCGAATCGGTGTCCTTGTGGAAAGGTCTGACCCAGGTCAATGGGCTGCGCGGCACCCAGTCATTCTGGCGCTGGTTTCGCGAGACCCGGCGCAGCGAACTGCTGGTGGTGATCGGCGAGGACATTGCCGCGACAGTGGGTCTGAGCATGGCATTGCTCGCGGTGGGGATGGCGATGCTGACGGGCAATCCTGTTTACGACGCGCTCGGCAGCCTCGCAATCGGCGTGCTGCTTCTGGTCGTTGCAATTTTAGTCGGCATTGAAGTCAAGGCGTTGCTGGTCGGGCAGAGCGCCGACCCCGCGTTGCAGGAGGAGATCGGCCGCTTCCTGATGGCCCGCGAGGAGATTACAGAGGTTCTTAACCTAATCACGCTGCAAAACGGCGCCGATGTCGTCGTGGCGGTCAAGGCGCGGATGACAGGGATCGATTCGGCGCCGGCCCTGGTCGCAGCGATCAACCGCTGCGAACGCGCGTTGCGCGCGGCGTTTCCGGAAGTGCGCTGGTTGTTCTTCGAACCGGACACGGAGAAATGAAACGCATGGATGCCCGTTTGCGCCGCTGCTGTGTATGCTAGCGCATGGTAGTCTGGCGCCAAGGTGATGAAAATGGTGCACGTATTGCGTGACCAGAATGAGGAAAATGAATGAGATGACCGAAGCTGGGCTCAAGACCGATGTGCAGAACCTCGGCGCAGTTGTCTCGGTGCGCGGCAGTGTCGTGGATATCCGCTTTGAAAAATATCTGCCGCCCATTTACTCCTTGTTGCATGCCGGGACGGGTGGCCGGATCGCTATCGAAGTGCTGTCGCAACTCTACACACACCGGGTGCGCGGGATTGCGCTGACCCCTTCTGGTGCGCGGGGCGGTAGTGGAAGACATCATCGACCGCCTGCCGCAGACCGGCGACAAGGGTATTTATCTCAAGCAACAACTCAAGGACAAGCTGGTCGAGCACAGGCAATACATCAACAAGCACGGCCAGGACATGCCGGAGATTCGGAACTGGAAATGGGAACTGATCCATGAATAAATTGAGACAAATCTGGAGCGATCTGCGATCAAGCTTTTGGTTTATGCCTTCGCTGCTGGTCGCGGGCAGTATTGTCTTTGCGGCAGCGTTGATCGAAGTGGACTCCGCCGGGAGTGCCCAATGGATGAACCAGTGGCCGCGCCTGTTTGGGACCGGGGCGGAAGGGGCGCGCCAGATGTTGGCTACGCTTGCCGGTTCGATGATGACCGTTATGGGCATCACGTTCTCGATGACCCTGTTGGCATTGGCGCTGGCCTCGAGCCAATACACCTCTCGCATCCTGCGGAACTTCATGCGCAGCCGCGTCACGCAGGTCACGCTCGGGATCTTCGCCGGAATTTTTGTCTATTGCCTGATCGTGCTGCGCACCATTCGCGGCGGTGAAACCGAATTTGTGCCAGGCCTGGCGGTTTTCTTCGCATTTATCCTGGCGCTCGGCGGCGTTGTCGTCCTCATTTATTTTATTCATCACATCGCCTCGTCGATCCAGGCTTCCAACATCATCGCCTCGGTCGCGCAGGAAACTATCGTGTCCATTGATCGGCTGTTTCCGGAAAAACCGGGCCACGGGTCCGAGGATGATGAAGGCCAGGACCAAGACCAGGAGCTCCGGTCTCTGGATGAGAGGACATGGTACGCGGTGCCGGCAGAGGTTAGCGGCTACATACAGAGCGTGGATAATGGTGCGCTGTTGCGCCTAGCGCGGGGCGGGAAGACCATCGTGACGATGGAGCACGGCGTCGGCGCGTTCGTTGTCCAGAATACCGCGCTGGCATCGCTTGCCCTGACGTACCCGCCGGATCAAAAGACGATTTCCGCCCTGAATGGGGCTTATAGCATCAGCCGCCATCGCACGATCGAAGAGGACCCCGCCTTCGGTATCAGGCAGATCGTGGATATTGCATTGAAGGCACTTTCGCCCGGGGTAAATGACACCTCGACGGCGGTGATGTGCGTGGATCACTTGTCGTCGATCCTGGCTCGGCTGGCCTGTCGGCCATTCCCGTTATCGCACTGTTACGAGGGAGAAACGCTGCGTGTGATCGCCATCGTTCCGACCTTTGAAGATCTGCTGGCCGAGGCGTTCGATCAGATCCGGGGCAGCACCGCAGGCAATGTCGCCGTCATGGCGCGCATGCTCGGCGCTCTTCATGCCATCGGCAGCCTGACGACCGACCAGCGCCGCAGGCAGGCGCTCCACGAACAGGTGCAGTGGATTGCCGAACTGGCCGACCGCACCATCGAATCCACCCATGATCGCGCGCGCATCGAAAGGCGGCTGATGGAGGTGCGCGAAGCACTCGAAGCCGGACCTGCTTTGCGCGCAGGGGAAGGGGAAGCGCAAGCACACGTGGATCAGCGGGAACACACATGAAGAACAATACCAGTACTTCGAATCTCGGCGATGTGGTCTCGGTGCGCGGCAGTGTCGTGGATATCCATTTCGATGCGAATTTGCCACCCATCCATACCTTGCTGCACGCGATGGAAGGGGAAATCGCCATCGAGGTTTTGGCGCAACTCAACGCGCATCGCGTGAGGGGAATTGCGCTGACCCCCACCCAGGGCCTCGCCCGTGGCATGGCGGTGGAAGACACGGGCGGACCGTTGAAGACGCCGGTAGGCAAGCAAATTCTCTCGCGAATGTTCGATGTGTTCGGGAATGCCATCGACCGCCAGGCGGCACCGACGGACGTCCAGTGGCGCACCGTGCACAATCCCCCGCCGGCGCTGGCACGGCGTTCCACCCAGTCTGAAATATTTGAAACGGGTATCAAGCTTATCGATGTGCTCATGCCGCTGGAACGCGGCGGCAAGGCGGGCCTGTTTGGCGGGGCGGGCGTGGGCAAGACGGTGTTGCTCACCGAGATGATTCACAACATGGTCGGGCAACAGGAAGGGGTGAGCATTTTTTGCGGTATCGGCGAGCGCTGCCGCGAAGGCGAGGAACTCTACCGCGACATGAAAGCAGCGGGTGTGCTGCCGCACATGGTGATGGTGTTCGGCCAGATGAACGAACCCCCGGGCGCCCGTTTTCGCGTCGGCCATGCCGCGCTGACGATGGCCGAGTATTTTCGCGACGACGAGCATCGCGATGTGCTGCTGCTCATCGATAATATTTTTCGTTTCATCCAGGCTGGCATGGAAGTGTCCGGTCTGATGGGGCAGATGCCGTCGCGCCTGGGCTATCAGCCGACCATGGGCACCGAGCTGGCGCAACTGGAAGAGCGCATCGCCAATACCGATACCGGCGCGATCACCTCGATCCAGGCGGTGTATGTGCCGGCCGACGATTTCACCGATCCGGCGGCCGTGCATACCTTCTCGCACCTTTCCGCGTCAATCGTGCTGTCGCGCAAACGGGCCAGCGAAGGACTTTATCCGGCCATCGACCCGCTGCAGTCCAGTTCCAAAATGGCCACGCCCGGCGTCATCGGCGAGCGGCACTACGCCCTCGCGCAGGAAATCCGGCGCACACTCGCGCAATACGCGGAACTGAAAGACATCATCGCGATGCTGGGACTGGAACAACTGTCGCCGGAGGACCGCAAGGTGGTGGCCCGCGCCCGGCGGCTGGAGCGTTTTCTCACCCAGCCGTTTTTCACCACCGAGCAGTTTACCGGCCTCAAGGGCAAGCTCGTCGGCCTCGACGACGCGCTGGATGGCTGCGAGCGTATCCTGAACGATGAATTCAAGGATGTTCCGGAGAGCGCGCTTTACATGATCGGGACAATTGATGAAGTTAAACAGCAAGCGAAAGATGCTCAGCCAGCATAAGCCAGGGTGTGCTCGTTCCCACGCGCCGCGTGGGAATGCAGCCCAGGCGCGCCGCGCCGAGTAACAGGAGAGGATTTAATGTATGGGACGCAGCCGCTACAAAATTTGTGACGAAAAGGCGCCGCATTTCCTGACCTGTACGGTATTAAACTGGATGCCTCTGTTCACTCGTCCCCAGACTTCGGACATCATCCTCGAAGCACTGCGTCATCGGCAGGAACAGGATGAGTGGAAAATTTATGGCTACGTCATACTGGAGAACCATATCCACATGATTGTTCAAGCCGGTAATCTGTCGGTGGCGTTGCCGCGATTCAAATCCTTCACCGCGCGCAAGCTGATCGACCACTTGACGGAACGCCACGCAGAACACTTGCTGCGGCAGTTGGCATTTTTTTGCAAGCAACACAAACAGGATCGGGGCTATCAGTCATGGGAAGAAGGATCGCACCCGCAGATGATAGAGAATGAAGATGTGTTGCGGCAAAAACTGGAATATATCCATCAGAACCCGGTGAAGCGGGGTTATGTTGATGAGGCTGAGCACTGGCGGTATTCGAGTGCCAGGAATTATGCTGGGTTGCCGGGGTTGATTCCGGTTTATCGGGAGTGGTTATGATCCTTGGTGATTTCTGGGCGCGGCGCGCCATGACTGCATTCCCACGCAGCGCGTGGGAACGGGGGATGTGCTGTGACATTTATGAAGCTTAAAGTGCTGCTTCCGTTCCGCGTCTTCGCCGAGAAAACCGGCGTGTCGCGCATCGTCGCCGAGTCGCGCGAGGGCTCATTCGGGCTATTGCCCCACCGGCTGGACTGCGTGGCCGCGCTCGCGCCGGGGATCCTGGTTTACGAGACCGAAATGGAGGGTGAGGTTTACGTGGCTGTGGACGAAGGGGTGTTGGTCAAGACCGGCCCGGACGTGCTGGTTTCCGTGCGCCGGGCGCTGGCCGGAACGGATCTCGGCCAATTGCGCGATGCGGTGGAGCAGGAGTTTCTGACCCTGGACGAGCACGAGCAAAGCGTGCGATCGGTGCTGGCGAAAATGGAAAGTAATTTCATCCGCCGCATGGCGGCATTTCACAATGAGTGACGAACTCCAAAATAAGCCCTCGAAGCCGAAGCCGAAGCCGTCGCTCAGTCAGGAGGTCGGCGTGAAGGCGGCGCGCAAGCTCAAGGCACAGCGCAACACCGCGCCGGGCGTCTGGTTTGGCCTGGGTATGATGGGGATTATCGGCTGGTCGGTGGTCGTACCAACGTTGCTCGGCGCGGCCTTAGGTCTCTGGCTGGACCAGCGTTATCCGGGCGGCCGCTCCTGGACATTGGCGCTGCTGGTGGCCGGGCTTGCCATCGGCTGTTTCAATGCGTGGCATTGGGTTACCAGGGAAGACAAAGCCATGCGGGACGAACAGGAAGATAAGCATGAATGAATGGTTGACGCTGGCGCTGGCATGGATGGCGGGACTACTGCTCGGTGCGATTTTTTTCGGCGGCCTTTGGTGGACGGTGCGCAAGGGCGTTGCGTCTGAACGGGCAGCACTTTGGTTTCTGGGCAGCATGCTGCTTCGAACAAGTGTTGTACTGCTGGGGTTCTATTTTGTCCTGGGGGACAATTGGCAGAGATTAGTCGCGGGTCTGCTCGGTTTTGTCATCGCGCGCCTCATTGTGACGCGGCTGACCCGGCCGTCGGGAGAACACCTAATCCGCCCGGTACCGGAGACCCGCCATGCGCCTTAGTCCCGACGAGATGATCTTCTGGCAATCCGGGTTCCTCAAACTCAACGCCACCATTGTGTTCACCTGGGGGGTGATGCTCGTGCTGGCGGTCGGTTCAAAGCTCATCACCCGCAGACTTTCCATGGAGTTGGAACGCTCCCGCTGGCAGAACCTTCTGGAAATCGTCGTCACCGCCATCGAGAAACAAATCGAAGAGGTCGGCCTGAGTCAGCCGCGGAAATATCTCGGCTTTCTGGGCACGCTCTTCCTGTTCGTCGCCACGGCCGCCCTCTGCACCGTCATTCCCGGCTACCAGCCGCCGACGGGATCGCTCTCGACCACCGCGGCACTCGCCCTATGCGTGTTCGTGGCCGTGCCGCTGTTCGGCATGGAACAGCGGGGACTGGGGGCTTACCTCGCCTCCTACACGAAGCCGACGTTCATCATGCTGCCGTTCAATATCATCAGCGAAATCTCGCGCACGCTGGCTCTGGCCATCCGCCTGTTTGGCAACATGATGAGCGGGGCGATGATCATCGGCATCCTGCTGAGTATCACGCCCTTCATCTTTCCGATTGTCATGACGGTGCTCGGCCTGCTCACCGGCATGGTGCAGGCCTACATCTTCTTCATCCTGGCCACTGTCTACATCGCGGCC
>JANLID010000086.1 GCA_024654105.1 Gallionella sp.
TATCGACCACGGCAAGTCCACGCTGGCCGACCGCATCATTCAACTGTGCGGCGGGTTATCCGACCGTGAAATGGAAGCGCAGGTGCTCGACTCCATGGACTTGGAGCGCGAGCGCGGCATCACCATCAAGGCGCAGACCGCCGCGCTGAGCTACCAGGCGCGCGACGGGCAGGTGTACAACCTCAACCTGATCGACACGCCGGGGCATGTGGATTTTTCCTACGAAGTGTCGCGCTCGCTGTCCGCCTGCGAAGGCGCGCTGCTGGTGGTGGATGCCTCGCAGGGCGTGGAAGCGCAGACCGTGGCGAACTGCTACACCGCGCTGGATCTTGGTGTGGAAGTGGTGCCGGTGTTGAACAAGATCGACCTGCCGTCCGCCAACCCGGACAACGCCATCGAGGAGATCGAGGAAGTAATCGGCATCGGCGCGCACGATGCGGTGCGCTGCTCCGCCAAGACTGGCGAGGGCGTGCGGGACGTGCTGGAAGCGTTGATCACCAGGGTGCCCGCGCCAAAAGGCGATCCGGACGCGCCGCTGCAGGCGCTGATCATCGACTCCTGGTTCGATAATTATGTCGGCGTCGTGATGCTGGTGCGGGTGGTGAACGGCACGCTCAAGCCCAAGGAAAAAATCCTGCTGATGGCCACCGGTGCGCAGCAGTTGACTGAACACATCGGCGTGTTTACCCCAAAGTCGCAGCCGCGCGAGGCGCTGTCTGCCGGCCAGGTAGGTTTTGTAATTGCCGGCATCAAGGAGCTGAAGGCAGCCAAAGTGGGCGATACCATCACCCACCAAACCAAGCCTGCCGCCGCAGCCTTACCGGGATTCAAGGAAATCCAGCCGCAGGTGTTTGCCGGGCTGTTTCCGGTCGAATCCAACCAGTACGAATCGCTGCGCGATTCGCTGGAAAAGCTCAAGCTGAACGATGCCGCGCTGCGCTACGAGCCGGAGGTGTCGCAGGCGCTGGGCTTCGGCTTCCGTTGCGGTTTCCTCGGTCTGCTGCACATGGAAATCGTGCAGGAGCGGCTGGAGCGCGAGTTCGACATGGACCTAATCACCACCGCGCCGACGGTGATTTATCAGGTAGCGCTGCGCGACGGCACGGTGGTCATGGTGGACAATCCGTCCAAAATGCCGGACCCGTCCAAAATCGAGGAAATCCGCGAGCCGATCGTCACGGTCAATCTGTATATGCCGAACGAATACGTCGGCGCGGTAATCACGCTGTGCACCCATAAGCGCGGCGCGCAAATCAACATCAGCTACCACGGCAAGCAGGTGATGCTGGTGTACGAAATGCCGATGGCGGAAATCGTGCTGGATTTCTTCGACAAGCTGAAATCGGTGTCGCGCGGCTATGCGTCGATGGACTACGAATTCAAGGAATACCGCGCGGCGGATGTGGTCAAGGTGGACATGTTGATCAACGGCGAGAAGGTGGACGCGCTGGCAGTGATCGTGCACCGCGCCAACAGCCAGTACCGCGGGCGCGAAGTGGCGGCCAAGATGCGCGAACTGATCCCGCGCCAGATGTACGATGTGGCGATTCAGGCGACTATCGGTTCGAACATCATCGCGCGCGAGAACGTCAAGGCGATGCGCAAGAATGTGCTGGCCAAGTGTTATGGCGGCGATATTTCGCGCAAGAAAAAACTGCTGGAGAAACAGAAAGCCGGCAAGAAGCGCATGAAGCAAGTGGGCAGCGTGGAAATTCCGCAGGAAGCCTTCCTGGCAATTCTGCGGGTAGATGATTAACTGGTAGGGCTGCGGGGCGGATGAGCGCAACGTTAACCAATGACTTGGTCGTCGTTTTTTGACGGCCTAGTCAGATGGCTATGCAAAGCTATCCGCCGCATGGTTGCATGGCACACAAACGCCGGAAGGCGCTACGCTTTTCCGACCTACGCTGACTGTAGTTTTATGAACTAGGAACAACAATGGATTTTGCGCTGATTTTGTTTGTGTTATTGCTGGTCACCGGTGGGATCTGGCTGCTGGATCGCTTTGCTCTGGCGGCCAAGCGCGGCAGCGAGGCTGCCGAACCGTGGTGGGTGGAATATGCCAAAAGTTTCTTTCCGGTGATCCTGATCGTGTTTTTCATTCGCTCGTTTCTGGCGGAGCCGTTCAAAATCCCGTCCAGTTCGATGATCCCCACCCTGCAGGTCGGCGACTTCATTCTGGTAAATAAATTTACCTATGGCATCCGCCTGCCCATCGTCAACAAGAAACTGGTGCAACTCAACGACCCGCAGCGCGGCGATGTGATGGTGTTCCGCTATCCGGAAAATCCCTCGCTGGATTACATCAAGCGCGTGATCGCGCTTCCCGGCGACACCATCGAGTATCGCAACAAGCGTTTGCGGATCAATGGTGTGGAGCAGGCACAGCAGGCAGATGGCGATTACAATTACGTCGAGACCGGGCTAAACTTCGTGCATACCGAGAAACGCATCGAGTCGTTCGGCGAGCGCAAGCACACGATACTCGTCAATCCCGAGCGGCCGACGTTGAGCCTGAATGCGGTGGCCGAATTCAAGGGGCGCGAGAATTGCGTCTATGGTGACGAAACGGTGCGCTGCAAGGTGCCTGATGGCCACTACTTCATGCTCGGCGACAACCGCGACAATAGCCGCGACAGCCGCTACTGGGGGTTTGTGCCGGACAACCAGATTGTCGGCAAGGCGTTTTTTATCTGGATGAATTTCTCCGATCTAAAGCGGATCGGCCTGTCTATTAACTGAGCCAACGGGAGCGCAGAATGAATACAGCAATGCCATCCAAGCAACGTGGATTAACTTTTTCCGGTTTTCTGTTTGGAGCAGGGATTCTGATTCTCGTCAGCATTATCGGATTAAGACTTATCCCGGCCTATATGCAGGATGCGCAAATCAAAAATATTTTTGTTGTGATCGCCAACGATCCGGACATGCAGAAAGCCAGCCCGCGCGACATCCGCATTTCTTTCAGCAAGCGCGCGGACATTGATGGCATCACGGCGGTTAAGCCCGATGAAATCGACATTGCCAAAGATGGAGAACGCCTGGTATTGAGCGCGAGCTATGATGTCAAGGTTCCGCTGGCCGGCAACGTCAGTCTGTATCTGGAATTCAATCCAAGCAGTGACCACTAAGGGAAGCAGCGCGCTGTGCAAACATCTGGGGCATGTTTTTGCACAGCCCCAATTGCTGCAACGCGCGCTGACTCATCGTAGCTATGCGCCGGAGCACAACGAACGCCTGGAATTCCTGGGCGACAGCGTGCTGGGCTGCGTCATCGCAAAATACCTGTACGACAGCTATCCGCAGTTGAGCGAAGGCGAGCTTTCGCGGCTGCGCTCCAATCTGGTCAGGGAGGACACCCTGGCCACCCTGGCGCAACAGCTCGATCTCGGCAACCACCTGCGGCTCGGCGAGGGCGAGCGCAAGAGCGGCGGTTTTCGCCGCCCGTCCATCCTGGCTGATGCATTGGAGGCATTGTTCGGCGCGGCGCTGCTGGATGGCGGTTTTGCTGCTGCGGAAAAGGTCGTGCTGGGATTGTTCGTGCCTTATCTGGCGCAAGTTGACGTGCAAACACTGGGCAAGGATGCCAAGACCCTGTTGCAGGAATATCTGCAAGGCAGACGGATTCCCCTGCCAGGCTACAGCGTGATCGCCACGCAAGGCCAGGCTCACGCACAATCCTTTCAGGTAGAGTGCGTCATTCCGGCGCTGAAAATATCCACGCGCGGCGAGGGCAGCAGCCGCCGCAATGCCGAACAACAAGCGGCGCAAGCCGCCTATCAACAACTACAACCATGACAGAACAAGCATTTCGCAGCGGCTACATTGCCATCGTCGGACGGCCCAACGTGGGCAAGTCTACCTTGCTTAATCACCTGATCGGGCAGAAGATCAGCATCACCTCGCGCAAGGCGCAAACCACGCGCCATCGCATCCACGGCATCCTGACCGACGAGCACGCGCAATATGTCTTCGTCGATACGCCGGGCTTTCAGACCAAGCATCTGAACGCGCTGAACCGCGGCATGAACCGCGTCGTCACCGGCAGCCTGCGCGATGTGCAGGTGGTGATGTTCGTGGTGGAAGCGTTGCGCTACGACGAGCGCGACCGCGAAGTGCTCAAACTGCTGCCGGACAACCGCCCGGTCTTGCTGGTGATCAACAAGATCGACGAAGTGGCGGACAAAGGACAATTGTTCACATTCGCCGAGCGTGTCGCGCAGGACTTCAAATTTGCCGAGATCATCCCGGTCAGCGCCAAGCAGGGCAGCAAGCTGGACGAGTTGCGCGAGGCGTTGCGCCGCCATCTGCCGCCGGGCGAATTGATCTACGGCGCAGACGACATCACCGACCGCAGCGAAAAATTCCTGGCGGCGGAAATGCTGCGCGAGAAAGTATTCCGCTTCACCGGCGAAGAATTGCCATATTCGGTCAGCGTGGTGATCGAACAATTCAAGCTGGAGGGCAAACTGCGCCGTATCCATGCCGCCATCCTGGTGGACAAGGAAGCGCACAAGGCGATGCTGATCGGCAAGAAAGGCGAGAAGCTGAAAGAGATCGCCACGCAGGCGCGGCTCGATATGGAAAAATTATTTGACGGCAAGGTGTTCCTCGAAGTATTCGTCAAGGTACGCAGCGGCTGGGCGGACGACGCGGGCGTGTTGCGCTCACTGGGTTACGAATGACCGCTCCATGACTCCGCACGAATTCATCGAGAAATGGCGCGATAACCCGCTCAAAGAGCGCGCCAGTTATCAGCTCCATTTTATCGACCTGTGCGCCCTTATCGGTGTTCCGCACCCTTCCCCATCCAGCCACGAAACCTATTGCTTCGAGCGCGGCGCGACCCGCACCGGAGCGGGGCAAGGCTGGGCGGATGTATGGAAAAAATTCTTTTTCGGGTTTGAATATAAAGCCGCGCGGCGCAATCTGGGCGAAGCGCTGAAGCAGTTGATGACCTACGCGCTGGCGCTGGACAACCCGCCGCTGCTGGTGGTGTGCGATACCAACATCATCGAAATCCACACCCGCTTCACCAATGCGCCCAGTGAAGTCCACACGATTTTGCTGGAAGATATTGGCGAGTCCGCCAACCTCGAAAAATTGCGCTGGCTGTTCACCGACCCCGATAAATTCCACCCCAAGCGCACCATCGCGCAAATCACCGAAGAAGCGGCGGGCAAATTTTCCGACTTGGCGCAATCGCTGAACAGCCGGGGACATGCCCCGCAACAGGTGGCGCATTTCCTCAACCAATGCCTGTTCTGCCTGTTCGCCGAAGATGCGGAACTGTTACCCGCGAAGATGTTCGAGCGGCTGCTCGACAAAAGCCAGACCGACCCCGCCAAACTTTCCACGCGCCTGGAAGCGCTGTTCGCCTCCATGCAAAAGGGCGGCGATTTCGGCGCGGACGACATCGCATGGTTCAACGGCGGCCTGTTCGAGAAAATTGTAGGGGCGCAATTCATTGCGCCCCTGCTCGACATCGCCGAAATAAAAATCCTGCATGAAGCCGCCAAGCTCGATTGGAGCGGCATCGAACCCTCCATCTTCGGCACCCTGTTCGAGCGCGGCCTCGACCCGAAGAAACGCTCCCAGCTCGGCGCGCACTACACCGACCAGCAATCCATCATGCGCATCATCAACCCCGTGATCGTCGAACCGCTCACGGCGGAATGGGAAGCCGCGAAACGCATCATCGCCGGGCGCGTGGCACTGTACGAAAAAGGCGGCAAAGGCTCGAAGAACGCCCTGCAAGAAGCGCAAGGCGCATTCATCGTCTATCTCGAACGGCTCAAGCATTTCAAAGTGCTCGACCCCGCCTGCGGCAGCGGCAACTTTCTCTACCTCGCCCTGCGCGCACTGAAAGACCTCGAACACAAAGCCAACCTCGAAGCCGAACAACTCGGCCTGCATCGCCAAGTCAGCATCGAAGTTTCACCCGCCAATGTGCTCGGCATCGAACTCAACCCCTACGCCGCCGAACTCGCCCGCGTCACCGTGTGGATCGGCGAAATCCAGTGGACGCTTAAAAACGGCTATCCCATTCGCAAGAACCCCATCCTGCAACCGCTTGACCACATCGAGAATCGCGATGCGCTGCTTTGTGCTCCCCTCGCCCGCAGGCGGGAGAGGGCTTGGCCTGTCCTGAGCTTGTCGAAGGAGTGGAGAGGGTGAAATCGTCGAAGCTCAATGGCCGAGTGTGGATGCCATCATCGGCAACCCGCCATTCCTCGGCGACAAGAAAATGCGCAATGAGTTGGGCGATGACTACACCGAAGCCCTGCGCAAGTGCTACGCGGATCGCGTGCCGGGCGGCGCGGACTTGGTGACCTATTGGTTCGAGAAAGCGCGCGCGCAGATTGAAACGGGTAAATGCCAGCGCGCCGGACTGGTTGCCACCAATTCGCTGCGGCAGAAGCGCAATCGTCCGGTGCTGGAACGCATTCTGGAGAGCGGGCAAATCTTCAATGCGTGGAGCGATGAGGAATGGATCAACGAGGGCGCGGCAGTGCGCGTATCGCTGGTGTGCTTCGATGGCTCTCCTCGCCCGCAAGCGGGACAAGCAGCGACTAGCCAGCTTGCTGGCGTAGACGTTCGCTTGGTAGTTCCATCAGAGGGGCTGGGGGAGAGGGCAGTATTTCTCGATGGTCAACCCGTCTCAAACATCCACGCCGACCTCACGGCGGGCGGCAATGGTGGCAGCGACCTGACCAGCGCGCTGCCGCTCAAGGAAAACGCCGGATGGTCATACTTCGGTTTGTGTCTGGCGGGCGCTTTCAAAGTGCCATCCGCAACGGCGCAGATGTGGCTCAAACTGCCCAACCCCCACGGCAAACCGAACTCCGATGTGCTCAAACCCATCTACAACGGCTCCGACATCACGCGCCGCTGGGCGGGCGATTGGGTGATTGATTTTGCTTTGCTGGATGAACAGCAAGCCGCACTGTACGAAGCGCCGTTCGCCTATGTGGTGGAGCACGTCAAGCCCACTCGCATCGGCAACAAGCGCAAGGCGCGCGCCGAAAAATGGTGGCGGCACGGCGAAGCGCGTCCCGGACTTCGCGCCAAACTCGCCGGACTGCAACGCTACATCGCGACACCGGAAACGGCCAAGCATCGTTTCTTCGTCAGCTTCCCGATCAGCGTTGCGCCGGAACACAGGCTCATTGCCTTCCCTTCAGGCAGCGATCCGAAGGCACGGGTCATTACCTTGTTTCGACGCTCAAAAAAACTGCCTGTGGTGCCTGCGGCTTGGTGCACTCTGTGTGGTACGACCGCTGCAC
>JANLID010000044.1 GCA_024654105.1 Gallionella sp.
CCCCTGTCCAGAATATCGCCGCCCGTCCGAGCCTTCCGAATGCCGTTGGCGAAAGCGTGCCCGATACATCGGGGGCTATCTCGCGTCTGCGTGGAACCGATCAATTCAGGGACAAGGGTTACTACTTGCCGGAGCAAGGCCGCAATGGGCCTTTGCCGCGCGGGGTGCAGATGGGCACCTCGGATACTGGTACGACCGAATACTCCGACAGTACGCCGTCCGGTAAATATCTGCCTCAGACGCCGAAGTATGAGATCGGTTCGATTGGCGGTTTCATCGGAGCATTAGGGAAGGAAGCCATGGCGAGGAACGCGCCGAAGCTCGCCCTGCAACAGCAAGCGGTAAAGAAGGGCGCCACGTTGGAAAAAATGCTGTCTGACCTGAGCGCCAATCCCGGCAATACTAAGCTACGCGATGATTTTCTTGCGGCTACCGGACACACCCCGCAAAAGGACTCGGTTATCACCATCGCCGAGGAACCGATCGACGCGGCACGTCCTGAACTTGGTATGCGTAAAACGCCGTACATCTATACGCCGAGCACGAAGGAAGTCTATCGGCTGGAGGACTTGGCGGCGGCGACCAATAGGCCGGCGGCAAACGCTGGCGCATCGCCAGTATCAGTCGGCACCAAGACCACTCACCCGGATGGCGTTTATGCCGGGCCGGATGGTAAGCAGGTAACAATCAAGGGCGGTCAGGTGGTGGAGGTCAAGTAGTGGCGCCGAATCTCCCCTCGCTGGATATGTCGAAGTTCGGCACTGAGCAGAAACCTAGCGCCTTGCCGTCTTTGGACATGACGCATTTTGCGTCTCAGCCGAACGCAGCGGTTCAGCCGTCTGTTAAGCCGTCAGAGATCGCGCAACCGCAATCTTCTTCGCTGCTGCGTCGTCTTGGCGGTGACGTTGGAATATCCGCGCTAAAAGGTGCAATAGGATTACCAGAGGCGATTGTTGGGTTGGCCGACATACCGACGCTTGGTTACGCCGGCAAATTAGCTGAAACGGCTGGGTTCCGTCCCAAAGAAGCCAGGGCCGTTCTTGATGAATATCTGTCGCCCGAACAGACAGCGGCCAATAAGGCGGTAAGCGAAGCAAAAGGATTCCTGCCTACCGTCAGCGCAGCCGTTCAAAATCCAAGTACGATAGCCCATTCGGTCATAGAGTCGCTTCCCGTTATGGGAGGCGGAGGCGTTATCGCCCGCGGTCTAAAGAAATCCGTCGAGTCACTTTCTCCTTATGTGGCCGGGGCCATAGGCGAAGGCGCTGTCAGCGGCGGTCTTGCGGCTGAACAAGTACGTCAGCAAACAGACGAAGGAACATTAACCCCAGGACAAGCCGCCGCGTCATTTGCCTCTGGCGCCGGGACTGCTGCTTTTGGCGCGGCCGGCGGACGGCTTGCTAAGAAACTTGGCGTTACCGATATTGATACCTTGTTGGCCGGCGGTAAACTTGTCAATAAGGACGGTACAGCCATAACGTCTAAGGCCGTCGCAAGGCGCATCATCGAGGGCGGAATAACCGAGGGCGCGTTCGAGGAATTACCGCAGTCTGTACAAGAACAAATCTGGCAGAATGCCGCGCTTGGCAAACCTCTGTTAGAAGGCGCACCAGAATCCGGCGCAATGGGATTACTTGCTGGCGGAGTGATGGGCGGAATAGCGGGCGGCTTGACTGGCGGCAAAACAGGTCAAGTACAACCAGACCAAGGCACTCCGTTCCCGCCCGCGGCACCGCCAGCCGGACCCGAAAGTCCGATCACCCGCGCCGCCCAAGCCGGTGGATTGTCGGTTCCTGGCATCGAATCAGCCGACCTTGGACCGATTGAGGAAATCACGCTGCAATCCCGCCCCGGCCCTTTTGACGCGGAACTGGCGGCACTCGAACAATCCCAGGTTCAGCCGCCGTCCACGGCCGGCCTTGAGGCGACCGCGCTTACTCCCCAGGAATCCAGTCTCGAAGGCGGAGTTTCCCCGGCCCGCCAATCCTACCTGGATAGTCTGGTCCCGATCACCGAGGACATCACCGTCCAGGGCGGGGTATCGCCAGAACGCGCCGCGACCATTGCTCAACCGCCCGATCTGCGCGCTCTGCCAGCCCCTGCGCCGCGCCTACCGGCCCCGAACCCGCTCACGGACCAGCTTGACCGGCTGCGCGAGGCTACCAATGACGCCTTGCTCGGGCCTATCTCCCGTGCCGCCCGCGCCGCCCCTGCCCAAGTTGCGCCCGTTACGGCCACAAAGACCCCCCAGGAAACCCCCTCCGTTGCCGTTGCAACGCCTCAAACCGCCCAGCCACGGGCCGCGCCTGGACAAACCGAAGCCCAGGCCGGGAAACCGCCGAAAGCGCCTGAAACCGGCCGTGTGCTCAGTTTGCCGATGGCGAAACTGCGCGCGGCCCAACTGACCAAGGCGACCGGCATACCGCATCAAGTCGAGGCCCACCCGACAGAACAGGGTAAGTTTACGGTTATCGCCGGAGAATCGGTGCCAGTTTCACGTGAAACAAAGCCTGTAGAGAAACCCCCTGGCAGCACCCTTTCGCCGGATTCTCTACAAGACACAGTTTCACCGGAAAGTGTGTCTGCTCCCGCCGTCACTAAGCAGTCTGAACAGGCAGAGCCAGCGCAGACCGTTACTTCGACCACTCAGGAAGCACCGAAGATCAAGGAAGCCCCGGTCATGGACATGCAGAACCGCGACCGCGACCGGGCCGCGTCTATCCAGCAAATGCAGTCCATAGCCAACGACCCTGACGCGGATCGGCTGTCTGTATCTCCGACTCCCGATACGGGGGCGCCAATGGTTCACCCGACCGGACAGGTGAGCGTCCCGAACGAGGATATTGGCAAGGATTCGCGTGTCACGATGGCAGACGGCAGCAAGATCCCGGTACGGTATGCCGTGGTCGAGGCCGATTCCGTGCTGGCTTCTCATAATGCCGATGGCACTCCGAATAAGGCATATAACGAACCCGGACAGAACACACTCAAGGCGCTGAACAATGGTCGCACAGCGGGCGTCCAAGGGGCATACCGCCGCGGTAAGGCTGACAAATACCGTCAGGGTATTTCCGATCTGACCGAAGAACACGGCGTATCACCGGAAGCGATTGCGGCCAAGAAAAGCCCGATGATTATTCGCCTGTACGACGAGAGCGAGAATCGTAAGGACATGGGTAGACTGTCAAATACGTCTCAAGGGCTTGGATTCTCCGCGACCGAGACGGCATTAAACGACGCGCGCGCGATCGACATGAGCCGGTTCAACCCCGGTGAGAACGGAGAATTACTGACAGCCGGTAATAGTGCGTTCCTAAAGGAATTTGTGAGCCAGATACCGGCCAGTGAACGCGCTGGGATGATGGACAAGCAGGGTGCCTACACCAAGCAACTGATCGACCGAGTGCAGGCCGCTATATTTGCCAAAGCATACAAAGACACGGACCTTATCTCACTGTTTTCCGAAACAGCCGATACGGAAATCAAGAACGTCATGCAGGCGCTTACCATTGCCGCCCCTGAGTTTGCCAAGATCGGCGAGGCGGGAAACCTGGATATTCGCCCGTACTTGGTCAATGCCGTCAAGTTTATCAGGGCAGCGAAGGCTGTTGGCCGGACTATTGAGCAAGAGTTAAACCAAGGCACTCTACTTGCCCGCGATTCTTTGGTCGATAGCGTAGCCGAGTTCATGGGCAAGAATATCCGCAGCCCAAAGCGTATGGGCGAAGCCCTTGCCGAAGCCGCGCGGTTCATTCAGAATGAAGTTGACCATGCCGCCAACGAGGATATGTTCGGCGGTCGTGGGACAGACCTGTCGGGAGTGATAGGCCGGATAAATTCGTACCTTACCGAGAACTATGGCGATGAAGCAAAAACTCTCCAAACCAGCCTCTTTGAAACAGCAGAAGCAGAAGTACCTGGGAGCACTATTGAACCTCGGGACAGCGGCGGGCAATCAACTGAAAGTCGCGGAACCGAAACTGAAACCCCCGAAGTAATACCAGTTACAACCACACCAGCGGCGGAAGCCACTGGCCCGACGCCACCGCAAGGTGGCGTTTCTGCGTCTGCCGTTCCGTTTAATTCCGAAGCATGGAACAAGGAACGTGATGAGCGCATTAGGGAATCAAAGGCGGCTGGCAATAAGCATTTAGATCAAGTAACGCCATCTGTTGAGACGATGCGCGGCAAGACGATCTACTATGCTCATAACCCGCAGCAGCGCGGGG
>JANLID010000050.1 GCA_024654105.1 Gallionella sp.
GGCCGCGACCCGCAGAAGGTACGATTTAGTACAGCTTGGGGGGGAGAGTTTGGCTGCGCAGACGTTTGTAGTGACGCTTCACGGCGGCGGCCAGCTTGCGCTTGCGCTCTGCGGTGGGCTTCTCATAAAACTCGCGGGCGCGCAGATCAGTCAGCAGACCGGTCTTTTCCACAGAACGCTTGAAGCGACGCATTGCGACTTCGAACGGCTCATTTTCTTTTACACGTACAGTTGTCATGAACAAACTACCTTCTACCAAAAAATTGAGGGCGCGATTCTAGCAAAACAAAGGGTTACTCCACAACCGATATTTTTTGCCCGGCTTGCCGGTAGCAATCTGAAGAGCTGAATTGCTCACTCCCCGTTAAATTTAGGCCCTACCGTGCTTGCGCAACAGGGTTACTTCAGCAGTGGAATTACCTGCTCATCAAATATTTCCCGGGTGATCACCCCTGTATCATCACACTGCGCTTTTTGCACTTGGAACTTGAAACCGCCCATGATTAATAACCCGGAGGCGTTATTAACCAGGTTACGTGTTCTGACAGTAGCCTGCCTAATTCACGTTGACGCGCCCGAACTTACGCTTTCCGACTTGTGCAACGACGACTGCACCTGCCTTGAGTTGCAGCGATTTGTCGCTGACCTTTTCGCCGTCGAGCTTGATCCCGCCTTGATCGATCACACGCAAGGCTTCGGAAGTGCTGGCGACCAGTCCGGCCTGTTTGAGGAGTTGGGCGATGCCAATCCGGCCGCCCGTGCTGGTGACGGTGATTTCCGGCATGTCTTCCGGCAATACACCCTGACGGAAACGCGCTTCAAATTCCGTCAGTGCGTCTTCGGCAGCCTTTTTTGAATGGAAGCGCGCCACGATTTCCTGCGCCAGCAATACCTTGATGTCGCGCGGATTGCGTCCTTGCGTCACTTCTTCGCGCCATTTGGCGATAGTCGCCAAACTTTCGAAGGAGAGCAGTTCAAGATAGCGCCACATCAGTTCGTCGGAGACGGACATCAATTTGCCGAACATGTCCTGCGGCGCATCGGTGATGCCGACGTAGTTGCCCAGTGATTTGGACATTTTGTTGACGCCGTCCAGCCCTTCCAGCAATGGCATGGTGAGCACGCACTGCGCCGGCTGGCCAAAATGCTTTTGCAACTCGCGTCCCATCAGCAGATTGAATTTCTGGTCGGTGCCGCCCAGCTCGATGTCCGCCCTGAGCGCCACGGAGTCATATCCCTGCACCAGCGGATAGACGAATTCGTGGATGGCAATCGGCTGGTTGCTTTTGTAACGCTTGCCGAAATCGTCGCGCTCCAGCATTTGTGCCACGGTATGCGTGGCTGCCAGCTTGATTAAATCTACCGCACTGAATTTGTCCATCCAGGTTGAGTTGAACACGATCTCGGTTCTGTCAGGGTCGAGCACCTTGAATACCTGGTCGCGGTAGCTCTGCGCATTGGCTAACACCTGTTCGCGCGACAGCGGCGGGCGGGTAGTGTTTTTACCGCTTGGGTCGCCGATCATGCCGGTGAAATCGCCGATCAGAAACAGCGCATGGTGTCCCAGATCCTGCAACTGGCGCATCTTGTTCAATAAAACCGTATGGCCGAGGTGCAGATCCGGCGCGGTCGGGTCGAAGCCCGCCTTGACGCGCAGCGGGCGGCCAGACGCAAGCCTTTGTTTCAGATCACCTTCAAGTAGTAATTCGTGGGCGCCGCGTTTGATTTGCGCCAGCGTATCTTGGTGTGTCATTTCAGTCATGTTTGTTCATAATTCAAGTTTAAAAAAGCCAAATTACCGTCTGCTCTTCTTTTTCAACCGCTCGTCGAACCGGTTTTACCGCTCGATTTTTTCGCCTCCCACCTGTCAGCCCGGTTTTGAGGGAATGACCCTTTCTGGTAAAGTGCGCACCAGTTTGAAACGTAACACGTTGCTAAAGCAAAATAAAGCAACTCAAGGAGGCGCGAATGTTAACCCAAAACCTGCTTAGCCAAGAACGCAAAATAAAGTTGCGCTGGTTTGTCACTCTATCCACCATGCCGCTGCTGGGCGTAGTGACCGCCTTTGGCCTGGTGCCGCAAAGCGATCTTGGCCTTGCCTCAACCAAAGTTGCCATCGAGCAAATCGCATTACCCAAAACTATTCCAAACGTAAACGCTATCGCCAGTTTCTGGCGCAACGAACGCGTGCAGCGCGGCGACACTGTAGTTGAATTGCTGCGCCGCCTCAATGTTGAAGATGTAGCGGCCAGCGCTTGGCTGCGAACTGCCAACGAGGCCGAATTTTTTCGCAAGCTGGCCATTGGTCGCGAAGTCCAGGCCGAAACCAATGTTGCCGGCGGTCTCATTACCCTACGCTATCTGGGCGATGATGGCGCACAAGTCGTGATTGAAAAACAGGATGATGGTTACGCAACTCGCACCCTGCCGGCGCAACTGGAAAAACGCCTGTTTGTGCGCACCGGTGAAATTAGTACCAATTTATATGCCGCAACCGATGCTGCCGAAATGCCGGAGGCCGCCGCCAACCAATTGGCCGAAATTTTCAGCGGAGACATCGACTTCCACCATGATTTGCGCAAGGGCGACAAGTTCACCGTGATGTATGAAATGATCTACAGCAACGGCGCGCTGGTCAATACCGGCCGTATCCAGGCCGCCGAATTCATCAATCGAGGCCAGACTTACCGCGCCATATATTTTCGGGACGATTACTACACTGCGGAAGGGAAGAGCGTACGCAAAGCCTTCCTGCGCTCACCCATCGGGTTTTCGCGCGTGAGTTCCGGCTTCACCAAATCACGCTTCCACCCGGTGCTGAACAAATGGCGTTCACATAAAGGTGTGGATTTTGCCGCTCCGATGGGCACAAAAGTCAAGGCAACTTCCGATGGCATCATTTCATCTTTCGGCAAGCAAGGCGGTTATGGCAACGTCATCATGATCAATCATCAGGGTCGTTTGACCACGGTGTACGGCCATTTGTCGGGTTTCGCCAAGGGGTTGCGCCGTGGCCAGCGCGTGGCACAGGGGGAGGTGATCGGCTATGTCGGCATGACTGGTCTGGCCAGCGGGCCGCATCTGCACTATGAATTCAAAATTGACGGCCAACAACGTGATCCTTTGCGCGTCGCCTTGCCGGACGCAAAGCCAATCGACGATGCGAATAAAGTTGCATTTGAATCTGTGGCAGACAGTTTTGTCGCGCGCTTGACTCTGTTGCGCAACACCAACCTCGCGAAACTCGACTAGCTACCCCGTGCAGCACCCGCCGGAACTGTATGTGGGTTTGATGTCCGGCACCAGCCTGGACGGCATCGATGCCGTCCTTGTTGATTTGAGCCGGGTGCAACCCAAGCTGCTCGCCAAGCATTACCTGCCCTTTGACGACGCGCTGAAAAACGACCTGTTGGCGTTGCACCAACCCAGCCGCAATGAACTGCACCGGACGCAATTGGCCGGTAATCAATTGGCGCGACTCTACGCCACAGCGGTCAACGCACTGCTGGACACGGCAAACTTGCCGAACACGGAAATCAAGGCCATCGGCTGCCACGGCCAGACCATCCGCCACTGCCCCGCATGTGGCTACACCCTGCAAATCGGCAATGCCGCACTGCTTGCCGAGCTGACCGGCATTACCGTAGTCAGCGATTTCCGGAGTCGCGACATCGCCGCAGGAGGGCAGGGCGCACCGCTGGTCCCCGCGTTCCATGGCCAAGTGCTGCGCCATCCTGACCGGCACCGCGTCATCGTCAATATCGGCGGCATCAGTAACCTGACCAACCTCCCCCCCAATAGCGACACGACCGGCTTCGACTGCGGTCCCGGCAATCTGCTGATGGATGCCTGGTGCGTGCAACATCTGGGCAAACCTTACGATGACGGCGGTGCATGGGCGGCGTCCGGCCAAGTATTGCCTGCGCTGCTGGAGCGCATGCTCAACGAACCGTTTTTCGCCCTGCCGCCACCCAAGAGCAGCGGGCGCGATCTGTTTAACCTGACGTGGCTGCGCAGCAAACTGCAAGGCGGCGAACGAACGGAGGATGTGCAAGCCACCCTGTTGGAGTTGACCTGCCAAGCCATTGCGCAAGCTATCCGCCAATATTGTGCCGGCGCAACAGAAATGTATCTCTGCGGCGGCGGCGCGCATAACCTGGCACTGAATGCTCGTCTCGCTGCATTGCTGACTGGCGGTACCGTGCAAACCACGGATGCCATCGGCGCGGAGGGAGACTATCTGGAGGCCATCGCCTTCGCCTGGCTGGCCCAACAAGCCTTGCACGGCAAATCCGCCAGCCTGCCGCTGGTCACCGGCGCCAGACATGCATGCGTGCTGGGTGCGATTTACTATGGACATCCGTTGCGATTAAATTCCCCGCAAAGCGACTCTCCCGCAGGTGGGCGAGGGTGAGGGTCGCCGCAATCCAGCTTGTCATATAACATCGTGTTGTCCGCCAGTGCCCAGCGCCGCAAGGCGCGCCTTGAATCTCTCCCAACCATCGAGTTCCCCGCCGACTTGCCGGTGGTGTGCAAGCGCGAAGATCTGGCGCGCGCCATCAGCGGCCACCAGGTCGTCATTGTGTGCGGCGAGACCGGCTCGGGCAAGACCACGCAGTTGCCGAAAATTTGCCTGACGCTGGGGCGCGGCATTCTCGGTTGTATCGGCCATACCCAGCCGCGCCGCGTGGCGGCGCGCTCGGTGGCTTCGCGCATCGCGTTTGAATTGAAAACCGAGCTGGGCGGTGCGGTCGGTTACAAGATACGTTTTCATGACAAGGTGTCGCCCGACACCAGCATCAAGCTGATGACCGACGGCATCCTGCTGGCGGAAATTCACGGCGACCCGCTGCTGAAAAATTACGACACGCTGATTATCGACGAGGCGCACGAACGCTCGCTCAACATCGACTTTTTGCTGGGCTACCTTAAACAGTTATTGCCGCGCCGCCGCGATTTCAAGCTCATCATTACTTCGGCCACGCTGGATGCGGAGCGCTTTGCCAAACATTTCGACGCGCCGGTGGTCGAGGTGTCGGGGCGCAGTTATCCGATCGAGACGCGCTATCGTCCGTTGCAGATCAGTGACGAAGGAGAGGCACAGGACGTGCCGCAAGCGGTGAGTTCCGCGCTGGATGAGCTGGCGGCGGGCGGGTTAAAAGGAGACGTGCTGGTGTTTCTGCCGGGTGAGCGCGAGATACGCGATACGGCTGAAGCGCTGCGCAAACACCATCCGAAAGGCATCGAGGTATTGCCGCTGTTCGCGCGGCTGTCCGTTGCCGAGCAGGATCGTGTTTTCAAGCCCGCCTCCGGTGTGCGCCGCGTGGTGCTGGCGACCAACGTCGCCGAGACTTCGCTGACCGTGCCCAACATCGGCTACGTGATCGACTGCGGGCTGGCGCGGGTGAACCGCTACAGCATCCGCCAGAAGGTCGAGCAGTTGCATATCGAAAAAATCTCGCGCGCCGCCACCAATCAGCGCGCCGGGCGCTGCGGGCGGGTGATGAGCGGCGTATGCATCCGTCTGTACGACGAGGCGGATTTTTTGCAGCGCGCCGAATTCACCGACCCGGAGATTTTCCGCGTGTCGCTGGCGACCGTGATCCTGCGCATGAGCGCGCTCAATCTGGGCGACATCGCCGAATTTCCGTTCATCGAGCCGCCCAGCCCGCGCATGATCGCCGACGGCTATCAACTGCTCGCCGAACTCAACGCGATCGACGAGGCGCGGCAACTCACTCCCCTCGGGCATGATCTGGCCAGATTGCCGCTCGACCCGAAGATCGCGCGCCTGTTGCTGGCGGGGCGGCAATATCACTGCCTCGACGAAATCCTCGTCATTGCCAGCGCGCTGTCGGTGCAGGATCCGCGCGAGCGACCGCTGGATCGGCAGGAGGCGGCGGATGCCGCGCATAAGCGCTTCGCCGACGAGCGCTCCGACTTTCTGGCTTACCTGAAGCTGTGGGCGTGGTTCGAGCAGGCGGTGGCGCACAAGAAATCCAACCGCCTGCTGGCCGAGTCCTGCCGAGAGAATTTTCTGTCACCGTTGCGCCTGCGCGAGTGGCACGAGTTGCATCAGCAATTGCACGCGCAAGTCGCCGAAATGGGGATGCGCGCCAATGAACAGCCTGCGACCTATGAGCAGATACACAAGGCGCTATTGTGCGGCTTGCTCGGCAACATCGGCATGAAGGGCGTGGAAGGCAACGAGTACCTCGGTGCGCGCGGCATCAAGTTCATCGTCGCGCCGAATTCGGTGCTGGCGAAGAAGGGCGCCAAATGGGTGATGGCGGGAGAACTGGTCGAGACGCACCGCCTGTATGCCCGAGGTGTGGCGCGCATCGAGCCGGAATGGCTGGAGGAGGTTGGCGCACATCTGGTCAAGCGGCATTATTACGATCCGCACTGGGAGAAGAAAGCCGCGCAGGTTACTGCCTTTGAGCGCAGCACACTCTTCGGGCTGGTCATTAACCCGAAGAAGCGCGTCTATTATGGCCCGATGAACGTCGAAGAGTCGCGCGAGGTGTTCATCCGCCAGGCGCTGGTTGGCGGCGAGTTCAATACCCAGGCGGCGTTTTTCGCGCACAACCAGAAGCTGATACACGATATCGAGGCGCTGGAGCACAAGGCGCGCCGTCCCGACGTGCTGGTGGACGACGAGCTGATCTTCGCGTTCTACGACAGCCGCATCCCGGCGCATATCCACAACGGCGCTGCGTTCGAGCACTGGCGCAAGGAAGCGGAGCGCACCGATGCAAAATTGCTTTACCTTAAAAAAGACGACCTGATGCGCCATGAAGCGGCGGGCATCACTACCGATCAGTTTCCGCCGCAACTGGAGATCGACAACGTCAGCTTCGCGTTGAGCTACAACTTTTCGCCCGGCAAGAACGACGACGGCATCACGCTCGGTGTGCCGCTGGCGCTCATCAATCAGGTGAGCGCGGCGCGTTGCGAATGGCTGGTGCCCGGACTGCTGGCGGAGAAGGTCGTGCAACTTGTCAAGACGCTGCCGCAGCGGCTGCGCCGCCACCTGGTGCCGGTGCCGGAATTCGCGGCGAATTTTTGCCGTGAAGTGCCACCGTCAAATACGCCACTGCTGCAGGCGCTGGCGCGCTATATCCGCGAACAGAAACAGCTCGACGTGCCGCCGGATGCGTTCCGCCTCGAACAACTGCCGCCGCACCTGCTGATAAACTTCCGCGTGCTGGACGAGCATGGCCGCCAGCTCGGCATGTCGCGCAACTTCGCGCAGCTGCACGGCGAGCTCGCGCCGCAGGTCGCGCCCGTTGCAGTTGCCGCTGTTTCGGAGGAAAAGGGGGTAGCGGTGGAGCAGCGCTATACCGCGTGGAGCTTCGGTGCGTTCGCCGAGACGCGCGAGGTGCAGCGCGCCGGGCAGAAAGTCACGCTGTTCAACGCGCTGGTGGACGACGGCGACGCGGTGGTGCTGCGCGCCTTCGACACGCGCGATGCCGCGCAAGCCGCGCATCGCGGCGGGCTGCGCCGCCTGTTTATGCTGCTGCTGAAAGAACAGGTAAAATATCTCGAGAAGAACCTGCCCGATGCGCAACGCCTCGGCATGCTGTTCATGGCGCCCAACTCCCCATTCATCGGTACGCAGCAGGAATTGCAGCAGCAGATACTGGCGATGACTTTCGAGCGTTGTTGCCTGAATGATCCCCTGCCGGCCAACGAAGCCGAATTCATCGCACGCGGCAAGGAGGCGAAGAACCGGCTGTTGCTGATCGCGCAGGAGCTTGCGCGGCTGGTCGGCAACATTCTCAACGAATATCAGGCAGTGCAGAAGAGCCTGCCGCAACTCAAAGCAAACGCACCGGCCAATCAGGACGTGCGCGCGCAACTGGAATGGCTGCTGCACGGGAAGTTTATTCGTGATACGCCCTATGATCGCTTGCAGCACGTCCCGCGTTACCTCAAGGCGATCAGCCTGCGCATTGAAAAGCTGCGCAGCAACCCGGCGCGCGACGCGCAGTGCATGGCGCAAATGCAGCCGTTGTCGCAGGCATGGCAGAAGTTGCGCCAGGCGCAACAGGGCAAGCCGGATCCGCGCGTGGATGAATTCGCCTGGCTGTTGCAGGAACTGCGCGTGTCGCTGTTCGCGCAGGAGCTGAAGACCCCGGTGATCGTGTCGGTGAAGCGGCTGGAAAAAATGCTGGCAGCGCTGAGGAGCTGATTGCTGTGGAAGTACGGGCAATCATCGGGCGGATGAGGCTGCAGGCCGTTATCCGCCGAATGAGAAATGCGCGAGGCATAATACATACGGCGGATAACGCTACGATGTGTCAATTCCACATCCGGCTTGCCGGATAGTGGATTGCCTGACTTTGTTGCATCCGCCCTGCAATCATTTTTTTCTATCCTCAATTTCTTTGCGTATACGTTCGATCTCGCGTCGTTTGGCTTCCTTTGTGCCCCATTTTGGATTCTCGGACAGCTCGCGCTTTCTCTGTTCCTGCCAGCGTTTCATCGCCTCGCGCCTTTCAGTTTCTTGTCTGACGCGCTCAGCTTCGGCGGCCTCGCGCAGAGCCATCGTCCGTTCAACGGCAATCGGAACAGCCGGCTTCGGCATGTTCGCCATCGCGCAGTATTGTTCGATCCGATTCCAGCCCAAATAAGGTTCAAACGCATATTGACGGGCAAACTCGTTGATCAGCGGCAGGTTCAGCGCCGCAAAAATCGGTTGCCAGGTTTCTTCCTCACCCTGGCGGTGGCGCACCGATAGCTGCGGATTGAACTGGTACCAGCCCTGGGCGACACGCAGGAACAGGGCGCGGTTGTAGGCGTAGTCGCGCGCAACCTCATTGCGCGCCAGCACGCCCGAGAGATGCTGGCGTTTGTTGCGGTTCGAATAAACCACGTTGGCGGGCATGTGCTGCCAGGCTTCGAGTATCGCTTTGGTCTCGAAAGCAGCGTTAGGGCAGCGTATCGGATGGGTGAAGCGCGACTTGAACAGCACCCACATGGTCTGGAACAGGAAATATTCTGAAAGATGCCTATCAATTCGCACCAGCCGATCGCCGGTGTTGACGTCTATGCTGGGCGGCGCAAGCAGTTCGAACAGGGCGGCGAATTGCCCACGGGCGAACTTCGCGTCGCGGAAGGCCGCGCCCATCGCATAGTGCAACGCGTTGTAACCGTACTGGTCGGTGGTTTCGCGATCGGCGCCGCGCTCCAGCAGTGCTTCCACCAGAGGGATGTTCCCGGCTACCGCTGCCGCCATCAGCGGTGTCTGGTTCATCATCAAACGATGCTCGACGCCATGCTGATCGCATTGCTTCAAAATATCCTTGAAGTGGTGGGCAAAATAGGGAACAAAACTCTTGCGCCCGAGTGTCGGGCGCTGCTGCAAGAACGTTCGCGCCGCATCGAACTTGGCCTCTGTTATGAGCCATTCCGCCAGCATAATCTCGTCATGGCAGGTGGCATATTCGTAAAGCTGTTGCTTGTGCTTGCTGCCGGGCGCTTGTTCGCGGAACACTTTGACCAGCGTCTCGCGCAGTCTTGTTTCGTCAAACACCGGCCAGGGCGGCGGGGTCTGCTTGAGGATATTGCGGCGGATGGCTTCCGCCTGTTCCTGCTTGCCCTGGAGTTCGAGCTTGCGCGCCTCCTTCTGCCAGTCTTCCAGGCTGGATTGTTGCGCATTCACTTTGACTTGTCCGGCGACAGCTAAGTCGAGCAGGGAAAAAAGTGCATGCCCCGTGTCGGATTCGATGAGGTACAGATTGCTGATGGCCCGCGTCAGGGCGACGTAAAGCGCGTTGACAAAAAACTTGTAGACCTCCAGGGATTTGTCGCTTTTGTCCTTCGCGCGGCGGTAATCCAGCGTGTCGGCGGCGAGGCTGGCCTTGTCCACGCCTTCCACGATCTGGTTGAATTCGGCACGATGGTCGGACACGAAACGGTAGAGGACAATGTTTTCATATTCCAAGCCCTTGGCCTCGTGAATCGAGAATAACAGCGGCGTCGCAAAATGTTTGCGCGCTTCGGCCTTGTCCTCGTCGCGCATCACCAGCACGGCAAATTGGGTGGATAACCGGACTTTTTGATCCAGCTCGCGCAACGCTACGTCCTTGTCTGCCATCAGCACCACCTGGCCCGGATCACCGCCCACTGCCTGCACCAGAAAATTGCTTTCCCGGTCGATGGAGCCGAAGCGTTGCTGCTTGATTTTGAGCAACTGATTGGCTGTGCGAGTGGCTTCCAAGCCGTTGCGGAAGTTCGCGCTGAGCACGCGCAACTCCTGCCGTTCGGCAAGTTTCGGGTCAAGCCAGAACAGGCTTTTTACCTGTCCCCAGGAAAAGAAGTTGGGATGGACAATCTGGTTGGAATCACCGCACAGCAGAAAATTACCCGGCTTCTTGAGTGTCTTGAGCACCAATGCAAGCTGAACGGTAGTGAGGTCCTGCACCTCGTCGACCACCACAAAATCATAACGCGGCGCGGCGATGGATTGCCATTCCTGCGCGATGAGATTGAGGTCATAGAGCTTTGCTTCAGCAAGCCACGCACGGTATTTTTCAAACAAGTCATACAGCTTGTCGCGCTGGTCTTGTGCGAAGATTGATTGGCGCACACCGAGCGCCAGATAATCCTCGCGGCCCAGTATGCCGCCCGCGCCGGCGGTGATAACGCCGCGAATTTCCTCAAACGCCTGATGCCCGTCGATGTCCTTGAAAACCTGGCGCATGCGCGAGAACCAGCCGGAGAAATCGCGCCAGAGGGCTTCGCGCCCAAGCGGCACGCGCAGGGATTCGACGAATTCGCGGTAGGAGAGAAACCCCGCTTCCTGCCCCGCATGCTCGAAGCCATTGGCGTAATACAGACTGCGCGCATTCTGCGACAAATAGGCGGAATGGGTGACGTACAGCACTTCGCCCTCGGCGTGTTTGAGCTTCTCCAGCGTCAGCGCCGTTTTGCCGCTGCCGGCGCTGCCGACAACGATCAACGGGGGCGGCTGGCGATAGATGGCTTCCTGCGTATCGTCGAAAGAGATGGGCTTGTCGAGCAAGTGGATGGCGGTATGTTCCGGGTGCAGGTAACGCATCGCCTGCGCTTCCTTGACGGACTCGGCGGCACAGATGTCGGGAATTTTCGTCTCATCTATAGCCGCGCCGCGCAAGAACCGCGACTTGTCATAATCGTGGTTGGCGATCACCTCCAGCATCAGGGCGCACACTTCATCGCCATGGCGCACCAGTGAGAACAACAGGCGGTCGGCATCATCGAGCTTCGCCCGGTAAAACTTGCCGTGGGTGAGGCTGGCAAGTTTCTTGACCTGCGCCGCACGGAAATCGTCGTGCGCGATGGCATCAACGATCTTACGGTAGCTGGCCTTGACGCGGGAGGTATCAAGACCAATGTATTCGAGAATTTTCATGGGGAAACAATTGGAGGCGCGATGTTTTCAACAAAATAGATGGCAGAATTCTGTCTGCACGTCTTTTGGATATGCGCAACATTTCGTGTCATTTGACGGGCGCATTATGCGACATCCTGCAACTGCGCCGCAAACCTGTTCCGTTATGAATGAGCAGAAATCATGAAATCGTGGCCGATACGAATACTGCGGCGCAACGCTTATCGACAAGCCTAGCAGCCTGTCGGACTTAAAATTTCACCAACCACCCCAATAAAATGCTATAATTCGTCGCGTAATCATAAAGTTATCACACAAAACCCATGAGC
>JANLID010000059.1 GCA_024654105.1 Gallionella sp.
CACTAAGCCAGCAACCGCGCCAGCATCTGCGACAGCTTCTGCGGCTCAAATTTCGGCACATATTCATCCACGCCAACCGTTTTACCAAGTTGTTGATTGGACGAACTGCTCAACGACGAGTGCATCAGCACCGGTATCCCGGCAAACCGCTTGTCCGCCTTGATCTTGCGCGTCAGCATGTAGCCGTCCATCTCTGGCATTTCCACATCGGTCAGGATCACCTGCACCATATCCTTGAGCGGCGTATGCAAGGACTCGGCGTAATCCGCCATTTTCGCCAACTCATCCCATGCCTGACGGCCGTTGATTGCCGAAATATGTTTCACCTGCATCATATCCAGCGTGCGCGCAATCTGGTTACGCGCCACCGAGGAGTCGTCGGCAAAAAATACCGTGCGTTCCTTGCCCAATGGTTTCACGTTCTTGAAAATCAAATCGTCAGCATCGAATCGGCTGGTTTCGGAAAGCACCTTTTCCACGTCCAGCATCATCACCAGGCGGCCATCCTTCAATTCGGTAATCGCCGTCACCAGCCCGCCCAGTTCGGCGGCCAGCATCGCCGGCGGAACGCGCATTGCCGCCCAGTCCAAGCGCAGGATGTTATCCACCGACTTGACCAGGAAGCCCTGCGTATGCCCGTTATATTCGGTGACGATCATGATATCCGCCTTGCTGTCGGTCTCAATTCCCGTATATTTGGCCAGATCGATCACAGGAACCAGCGCCCCGCGCAAGCTCACCATGCCTTCCACCGATGGCGGCATTTCCGGCGCACGGGTAATTTCCGGGATGCGCATCACCTCGCGCACCTTGAATACATTGATACCGAAGGTTTCCTCGCGTCCGGTACGATTGTCCAGGCCAAGCGAGAACATCAGTATCTCCAGCTTGTTCGTCCCGGCCAGCTTGGCGCGGGCATCAATGTTTTTTAACAGGTCAGACATTTATTTCTCCTCACTTGGGCAGTGGCGAGCAGGAAGTGAAGAGCGGGGGAACCCGCTTCCTGTTACCAACCACCCCATCCCCGTCATGCCATGCTCAACCTGGCATCCAAGGGTAAATCGCAGCGACCCCTATCCTACAAACCGCTAAAAGGATCAGAGAGTATCGAACAGTGTGTAAAGCTCGCTCTCTTCTCTCTTGATGCGGTCGCCCAGCGCCTTGATGATCCCCTGGGTATCGGCAATAAAGCTGGCGGGATTGGCTGCGATCGCCGCCGGTGTCGCGTACTTGCCGAGATAGCCGGTTAAGGCGGTCTTGATGCCGCCCATTTCGCGCTGGAAGCGCTCGGCCGTTGCCTTGGCTTTCGGATCAGCCAGCATCTTGACATAGAGGACGGTGTCCTCCACCTGCAAGTGCATGTTGATCTTGCCGACCAGCCCGGTCAGTGCGGCACGAATATCGGCGGATTTGTCTTTCGCCGCCTGCGGATTGAGCAATGGTGTAATTTTTCCAACAAGATCAAGTAACTCCTTGTGTTGGTTGCGAAACATGTCTGACTTTGCCATGATTTTCTCCTGTGATTTGCGTTGAATTGCGCTGCTGTTAAAAACACCCTTTCATCAATCTTTCGCCACTCTTGTGGCGAAGCCATCAATAACCTTTTCCAGTTCCTTGATAGAGGCCGTCATGTTGCCGCTCAGCACCCCGAGAATTTCCTCCGACTGGTGTTCTGCCTGCCCCAATAAGGAAGAGATATTTTGTGTTACCTCCATCATTGAGGATGAAGAAGACGACTGCATCGCCATAAACATCGAGATCGAATCAACCTGATCGGCGATTTCCGACGTCTGGTTGCTGACATCCTGGATTTTCTCGGCAGCACGATCGAGTATCTGCTTGGCCCCGGAGATTTCGGAGTTGGTGCTATTCATGACGCTGACAGTGCCAGCCATACTCTGTTGAATGCCTTGGATTTTCACAGAAATGTCGTTGGTCGCCCGCACCGTTTTGGTTGCCAGTTTCCGCACTTCGTCGGCGACAACCGCAAAACCGCGCCCCTGTTCGCCAGCCCGGGCTGCCTCGATCGCCGCATTGAGCGCCAACAGATTGGTCTGGTCGGCGATTTCATTGATCACGTTAACAATGTCGGCGACGCCATCGGCACTCGACTTCATCGCATCGACCAGCGAAGACAGCGAATCCGTCGAATTCTTTGAACGCTGCATCGATTCGGTTGCCTGCATAACCACGTTGCCGACCTCTTTCATGCATTGCTTTACATCGTTGGCGGCAGAAGAAGCTGTGACTGCTGCCTTGGTGGACTCGGTAATGGTGACTTCCATCGACTCCATGGCTGAAGCAGCCAGTTGCGCCTGTGTCGTCTGGTTCTGCAAATTTTCCACCAGCCTGCTGGTCTTGGCGCAAACGCCCGCGCCATCCTGCGACAGGCGATGCGCCAATGCTGACATACCGGGAAAGATGTCGGAACAAGCTGTGCTTGTCGATTCGACCATCGTTACCACCTCTTCGATCGATTTCTGATGGCCAGGAGAGGCCTCTGAGAGTTTTTGCAGCGGCAGGAAAACCTGCTTTTGCAGCAGGCTGGCGAGG
>JANLID010000061.1 GCA_024654105.1 Gallionella sp.
TTTGGCGGGTTTTTCAGCACCATGCGTCTGGCGCAAATGTTCCAATAATTGCGCCTTGTCCTTTTCGGAAATCGAGTCGGATTCCTGTTCTTTGCTAACCCCGGCAGCCTTTAATTGCTCAAGCAGCAAGGCAACCGGCAATCCCAGTTCCGTTGCAAACTGCGTTACATTCAATTTTCCCATTACCATCCTTATAGATACTTCCCGCTTAAGCGAACCAGGGCGCGCGCGCCGCCATGATCAATGTATTGGCACGTTCGCCATCCATACCGGAAAGCTCTACCAGCTCATCCGCATCCAGATCCGCCAGTTGCTCTTGCGTTGTTACACCCTTAGCCGCCAGTGTACGTGCGGTTTCCTTATCCATGCCTTCCAGTTTGAGCAAATCTTCAATGCCATGCTCTACCTTCTCTTCGCTGGCAATCGCTGCAGTCAGCAGCGCATTGCGCGCACGGCTGCGCAACTCATTTACCGTTGCCTCGTCGAATGACTCTATCTCAAGCATTTCTTCGAGCGGCACATAGGCCACTTCTTCCAGAGTATTAAAACCTTCCTGCACCAGAATATCAGCGACCTCTTCGTCTACGTCCAGTTTCTCGATGAACATGGTGCGTGTTCCGGCGAATTCTTCGGCGTGTTTTTCATTGGACAGCTCAACCGTCATGATATTGAGTTCCCAGCCTGTCAGTTCACTGGCCAAACGTACATTCTGACCACCACGGCCGATCGCCTGCGCCAGATTTTCCTCCTCGACCACCACATCCATGCTATGTTTTTCTTCATCCACCACAATACTGCTTACCTCGGCCGGAGCCAGCGCGTTAATGACATAAGTAGCCGGGTTTTCCGACCATAGAATGATGTCCACACGCTCGCCGGCAAGTTCGTTGGTTACCCCTTGCACGCGCGAACCACGCATACCGACGCAAGTGCCGATTGGGTCAATGCGCGGGTCATGCGACAGCACGGCAATTTTGGCGCGCGAACCGGGGTCGCGTGCCGCGCTGACGATTTCCAGCAACTGCTCCTCGATTTCCGGTACTTCAAGCTCGAACAATTTCACCAGCAACTCGTTGGAGGTACGCGACAGGATCACCTGTGGGCCGCGTGCACTGCGATCCACGCGCAACAAATGTGCCTTGACGCGATCGCCGATGCGCAAGTTTTCCTTGGGAATCATCTGGTCGCGCGGCAACAGGGCCTCAATCTTGCCAAATTCGATAATCGCACTGCCGCGTTCCAGCCGTTTCACCGTGCCGGAAACCAGATGCTCCTTGCGCTCCAGGAAATCACTCAATACCTGCTCACGTTCGGCATCCCGTATCTTCTGAAAGATCACCTGTTTTGCGGCCTGCGCACCGATGCGGCCAAAATCGATAGACTCCAGCGGTTCCTCGATAAACTCGCCAAGCTGGATATCCGGGTTGCGCTTTTGCGCTTCCTCCAGCTTGATGTGCAGGTCCGGCGTTTCGAAAGTTTCATCGTCCATAACTTCCCAGCGACGGAAGGACTCGTATTCGCCGGTCTCACGATCTATCGAAACGCGCACATCGGTTTCGTCTGCAAAGCGTTTTTTGGTCGCAGAGGCCAGTGCCGATTCCAATGATTCAAACACGATTTCTTTGTCTACGCTCTTTTCACGCGACAGCGCATCCACCAGCAATAAAATTTCACGGCTCATAACTTATGTTCTCCAGCTAATTACATATTTGTGTAGGGTGCACTGTGTGCGCCATGGTGCGTAAAACGCACCCTACAAATTCGGCACTAAACGCGCCTTGTCCAAATTCGACAGTTCGATTACCACCGGGCTGCCATCCACATCCAATTGCAATACTCCATTATTTATTTCGCCTATCACTCCAACGAAATTTTTACGTCCCGCTAACGGCATGCGCAGTTTGATCTGCGCTTTTTGCCCGGCGAAGCGGATAAAGTCCGCTTCCTTTTTCAGCAGCCTGTCCAAACCGGGCGACGAAACTTCGAGGCGGTCAAAGTCCACGTTCTCGACCAGAAACAGACGCGTCAATTGATTGCTGACTGTCTGGCAATCATCCACCGAGATGCCTTCCGGCTTGTCGATGAACACGCGCAACAGCCCACGCCCCGAGCGCTCGAAGTCCACCAGCTCATAGCCCAGGCCATTTACCGTTACCTCGACCAGCTTCACCACGTCCATAATTGCTACCCACAAATAAAAAACGGGCTCGAAGCCCATCTACAAAACGCGACGCATTGTATCAAACCTGGCGGTCAAATGGAATTGGATT
>JANLID010000069.1 GCA_024654105.1 Gallionella sp.
GTCTGGAATCATTGCTGACCTGCCCCGTCTGCGGCCATGCCGAACTGCTGACCATGCCGGTCGATGCCTGCCAGTGGTTCTACCAATGCCCGAGCTGCAAAACCGTGCTGAAACCCAAACCCGGCGACTGCTGCGTGTTCTGTTCTTACGGCAGCATTCCTTGTCCGCCGATTCAAGTGGCGCGCGCAACGGGTAAGACCGGGTGTTGCGATTGAAATGGGGGGAATCATGGATGCCAGACTTATTACCTCCATCCCGATGTTCGCGGTTTTCGCCGT
This sequence comes from Gallionella sp., assembly GCA_024654105.1. Lineage (GTDB taxonomy): Bacteria > Pseudomonadota > Gammaproteobacteria > Burkholderiales > Gallionellaceae > Gallionella. Next base: position 279 of record JANLID010000069.1, read on the forward strand.
GCTCTACCCAAGAGGCTGCCTGCATGTGAGAACTCCAAGCGAGAGAGGAACACGATGACTGGAAAATTTATTGCCGTGATCGTTGCCTGCTTGCTGGCGTTGACTTCTATCGCCAGTCACGCCGAGGATGCCTGGGTCAAATCCGGCGCCGACGGACAGCCGCAGGTGCAGCTGTACTTCTTCTGGTCAATGAGCTGCCCGCAATGCACCGCGGCGCATCCCTGCATCGAGGCGATACCGCAGGCACGTCCGTGGGTGAAACTGCATGCGCTGGAACTCACCCGCAGCCCGGATAACGTCCGTCTTTACGAAGCTATGGCAAAGCAACTGGGTCAGAGGGCGGTGTCCGTCCCTGCCATGCTGTTCTGCGGCGAGATGCATATCGGCTGGGATAGCGACGCCACCACTGGCACGATGATCCGCCAGCGCCTCGACGATTGCCGCGCGCGCGCCATGGCCGGCCAGCCATTGGCGTTGAAATCGCCGCCGGGTGAAACCATCCATCTGCCGCTGCTCGGTACGATCGATCCGGCCAGTCTTTCCCTGCCTGCGCTCACCCTTGTGCTGGCGGGGCTGGATGCGTTCAATCCCTGCGCCTTCTTCGTGCTGCTGTTCCTGCTCTCGATGCTGGCGCACCAGAAGAGCTGCAAGCGCATGTTGCTCATCGGGGGCGTCTTCGTGCTGGTTTCCGGCCTGATGTATTTCGCCTTCATGGCCGCGTGGCTCAATATTTTTCAGCTCTTCGGCCATCTCGCCTGGGTGACGCTGGCGGCGGGCGCGCTGGCGCTGTTCGTCGGCACGGTGAACGTGAAGGATTTTTTCCTGTTCGAAAAGGGCATCACGCTGTCGATTCCGGAATCGAGGAAACCAGACATCTTCCGTCGCGCCCGCGCCATTCTCAATGCCGAAAGCCTGCCGACCATGCTGGCGGCGACGATCTTCCTGGCCGTTGCCGCCAACTTCTACGAGCTGCTGTGCACGGCGGGCTTTCCCATGGTCTATACCAGATTGCTCACGCTGGCCGATCTCTCTGCCGTCGGGCGCTACGGCTATCTCGCCGCCTACAATCTAATTTACGTGCTGCCGCTGGCGCTGATCGTCATCCTCTTCGCCCGCACCCTGGGCGCGCGGAAACTGACGGAACGCGAAGGCCGTCTGCTCAAGTTGATGTCCGGGGTGATGATGCTGGAGCTGGGGGCGTTGCTGCTGCTGGCGCCCGAGCGTGTCAGCCGGATCGGCATCGCTTTCGGCCTGATGGCGGTGGCGGTGGGCGTGACCTGGTTTGCCGCGCGTCTGACCCGGACAACACGAGGATGATGCGATGAATCGTGATCGCCTGCGCAAACAGGCTGCTTGGCTCTGCCGGATTTGATAAGGAGTATGAAATGCAGCAAGAAATAACCTACAACGTGCTGGTGCTGTGCACCGGAAATTCCGCGCGCAGTATTCTGGGCGAAGTGCTGTTCAATGCCTTGGGCAAGGGCAAATTCAAAGCCTGTAGCGCAGGTAGCCAACCGGCCGGGCAGATCAATCCGGGGGCATTGGAGTGGCTGCAACAGCAGGGCTACAACACCGCAGGACTGCGCAGCAAGAGCTGGGACGAGTTCGCCGTCCCCGGCGCACCGGAGTTCGACTTCATTTTCACCGTGTGCGATAACGCGGCGGGCGAAGCCTGTCCGCTGTGGCCCGGCAAACCCGCCACCGCGCATTGGGGCATTCCCGATCCGGCGCATATCGAAGGCGAAGATGCCCGGCGCGCCGCGTTCAAAAAAGCCGCCGATCAACTGGCGCGGCGCATTCAGTTGTTCATGAGCCTGCCGATAGACAAGCTGGATAAGCTCGCGCTGAAACAGAAGCTCTCTGAAATTGGCCAAATCAAGGATTGATGCGATGAGTCTATTCGAACGTTATCTGACCGTCTGGGTTGCGCTGTGCATTGTCATCGGGGTGCTACTCGGGCAATTCCTGCCGGGTCTGTTCCAGGCAATCGCCAGCCTGGAAATTGCCAGGGTGAACATTCCGGTCGGCGTACTGGTGTGGGTGATGATCATCCCGATGCTGCTGCGCATCGACTTCGGCGCGCTGCATCAGGTGAAGAAACACTGGCGCGGTATCGGCGTCACGCTGTTCGTCAACTGGGGCGTGAAGCCTTTTTCGATGGCCTTCCTCGGCTGGCTGTTCATCCGCCAGGTGTTCGCCGATTATCTGCCGCAGGACCAACTCGACAGCTACATCGCCGGATTGATCCTGCTGGCCGCCGCACCCTGTACCGCGATGGTATTCGTGTGGAGCAATCTGGTAAAAGGCGATCCGTACTTCACGCTGTCGCAGGTGGCGCTCAACGACACCATCATGATCTTCGCCTTCGCGCCGCTGGTGGCGCTGCTGCTCGGCATCGCCAGCATCGCCGTGCCGTGGGACACGCTGTTCGTCTCGGTCGTGTTTTACATCGTGATCCCGGTCGCCATCGCGCAATTGCTACGAGGGAGCCTGATGAAGAAAGGCGAGGAAGCCTTTAACCGTGCAATGCGCCACATCGCGCCGTATTCGATGGGCGCGCTGCTGGTGACGCTGGTGCTGCTGTTCGCGTTGCAGGGCAACGCCATCGTCGCGCAGCCGCTGGTGATCGCGATGCTCGCTGTGCCGATCCTGATCCAGGTGCTGTTTAATTCCGGCCTGGCCTATTGGTTGAACCGCCGCCTGGGCGTGGCGCACTGCGTCGCCGCCCCGTCGGCGCTGATCGGCGCGAGCAACTTCTTCGAGCTGGCGGTAGCCGCCGCCATCAGCCTGTTCGGCTTCCAGTCCGGCGCGGCGCTGGCCACCGTGGTCGGCGTGCTGATCGAGGTGCCGGTGATGCTGCTGGTGGTGAGAGTCGCCAATGCCACGCAGGGCTGGTACGGTAGGGCTCGCCCTACTGTATGAAATGTTGCATTCATCCTTGAAACGGTAGTTGAACTACTTTCAATTTTTGAATATCGCATAAAGTACCCAAAAAAACAGGCATCCGAAGATGCCCGTTGGTTTTTCTGATTCGACCAGGTTAAATCACCACCTGGTGGTAGTTCTATCAGAATGTGTGCTTCATGCCGAACGACCAGGCAGAAGGATCTTGACCATTGCCAGCCGCCGCTGTGGCGCCTGTAGTAGTAGCCAGGCCGTAGGCAGCGTTGGTATCGTTGTTTATCCTGGTGTACAGCGCGTACAGGGTTGTACGCTTGCTCATGCTGTGGTCGTAGCCCAATGCCCACTGCTTCGCACCGGTGTTAGAGGTGGCCTGCACGTCACCTGCACGGGTATAAGCCAGTTTGACCGCATCGTTGCCGAAGCCGTATTTGCCGCCCAGATACCAGTTATTTTGTCCACCTGCGCTCGCACCACCGATTGTGTTACTGGTTTTTTCATAAGCCGCATTTACCGTAATCGCGTCCATCTTGTAGCCGCCGCCCAGTTTCCAGGCCTTTGCTTTGTCATTGGCACCAAGACCACGAAACCCGCCCATCGTACCCGTGTTCGCTGTACCAACGTTAACTACCTGGTAAGCCAGGGATGCATTGATCGGGCCATCGCCGTACATACCGGCCACCGACCAGGCATTGCCTTTGACCTGAGCAGATGTAGAGACAAGTTCTGCACCGCTTACATGAGCGATTGCACCGGTGAAGCCGCTCATTGCCGGGCTGATGTAGGCCACTACGTTGTCAAGACGGGCATCATGAACCCCGGTAAAACCACCACCACCTGCAGTCGTACCCATCAGGCCGCGATTGTCGGCGATGCTGTCAGCGAACAGGTCCAGACCGCGGGTTGCGATCTTGTAAGGTGTGTCGTGACGACCCAACAGCGCGGTACCCATGCTGGCGCTGGACAGGCCAAGGAACGAATTGCGGGTAGCAAGAGCATTGCTACCGGTGTCGAGATTGATCTGTTGCTCGACCTGCCACACAGCCGACAGGCCGTCGCCCAGATCTTCGGAACCCTTCAGGCCGAGGCGTGACTGGTTGCTCGATACCTTGTTGGTGCTGACAACGCCGTTGTCGGTCAGGTCATAGGACACGTGGGCTACGCCGTACACGGTTACATTGCTGGTGTCAGCGAAAGCCGGTGCGGAAACCGCAGCAGCGGTTACCAGTGTAGAGGCGACAGCCAGGGTGATAAGTTTCTTTTTCATGCTTTAGTTCTCCTTGGAGGGTTACAAAAAAACTACTTACTCAATTTTAGTTGGTGGTTCGAATCGTCCAGATCCAGCAAGAGCGCTTTTAGTCGCTCCAACGAATTTTAACGATATAGATGGTTTTTAGGGGTAATTCCTTGCGGTTTTGTTGTATTTTTGCAACAAGACAACATAACTCCGCATGGGGCGGTAGCTGCAAGAACCCCGGCCGTGGCCGGGGGAATATGTATGTGGTTCCTGATTAGCCACAAAGTACAGCCGCGCGAATGAGGCGTTCGGGATGCGGCGAAGTAACGGCTGATGCTCGAAGTAGTCTGGGCAGAATCACCGA
>JANLID010000080.1 GCA_024654105.1 Gallionella sp.
TCGCGCGTACAAATCAATCTGCGCGTCCTTTGCGGCAAGAGCATCACGGCGTCTTTTCAGCGTATCGCGATGCTCCTCCAGCGCCTCCCCATATTCAGCCTCACGCTCTCCCCTGGCCTGAGCGATCCTGTCGGCGGCATGATCTGAAAGCTCGATCAGACGGAGCGGCCCGACAATTGTTACGCCGCCGCCTATGGCAGCACGGGGTTCGTCCCTGGCCAACTGTCCTGGTGCAAAGATAATTTCATGCATGGTGTTTCTCCGGACTCTGTTTTCTAGGCACCGTGTTTTCTTAGACCTGATTGAAAACGCTTCTCGCAAGCGCGCCGATTTTTTGTGGAATGCCGTCTGTTTTTTTCTGCTGGGTGCTGTCCGTTTGCGACAACACCGGAACGCCAGTGCTTGGTCGTTCCTCGAAACTCGCCTTCGGCTCGTTTGGCCGCTGCGCTTCGCTTGCCCGAAACTCACTTCGCTCGTTTTGCGTCAATGGAATCCCGACACTGCGGTTATTGATGACCGACAAACCGATGGATGCCAGCATCCTCATCCGCTCCGCCCTGGCGCGAGGGGGCAGGGCGGACATAACAGCCAATAATTCGGGATGCCCGTCAAAAAATCCCACCACGACGCGCATGATCAGGCCAACCCACCGCGCCAAAAGCCGCGCACATTGGCAAAAACGGGTTCGGGTGCAACTGACACCGGCACAAGCGGGAACACGCCTTTGATTGCCGCTTCGTAGAATTGCGCGCCGCCGCCGACCAGCACGATTGCGTCGATTTCCGAGTTTTCCTTGCGGATGGATTCTTGCAATTGAGCGCAGACAACATGCCCGATTTCGGATGATGCCTGCGCGATGTACGGGGCAATTTCCACTCGTTGCCAATACAGGGACACCGTGGCACGTCCGACACGGATGGCATTTTCGATCTTGCCCCTTCCAGGGTTGCCGCCATGATCTTTGGCGATCAGCCTTGCAGCCTCATCCAGAATAACCGATGACGCATCGAGGCTCGTGCCAGAAGAAGAGCGTTTGAACTCGCCGTTTACCAGTAACACCCAGTCAACCGAGAAAAACCCCGGATCAACCACCAATATGCTCGCATCCTCAATCGCGCCAGGATCTGCAATGCCGTGCAAATAATCCACAAAACCGCCAAGCGGTTGCGGCACGATTTTTACATCCTTGACGACGATCTTCCGGCGCGGCGTCACCTGGTGCTCGCCCGTCATCATTATTGCCAGGCGATGGCGCAACTTCTCGTCGAGGTACTGACTGGTCGGCAAGCCGGTGACGACCTTGTCAATCTCGCTCAACCCGGAAAGCAACAGCCCTGCATGGAACAAGGCGCGGTAGGAATCCGTGGACGAATAATCCTTGTGCAACTCGCGTGCCCAATTTTCGATTCGTTCGTGGTTTATGGCAGCCACAAACTCACGCCCATCGACAAGAACGCGAATCGAATCGTCCTCGCCCATCACGCGCTGTCCGATCTGCTCGGAAGGGGCTGCACCGGCTGGGCGGTTACTTAAAACAGGCTGTCCCGAACTGTCGCTATACGCGATTTTGAGATTCGAGTAGCCAATATCCATACCAAGAACATTCATAAAAACCTCCTGAAAAATCAGTGAACCCACAGAGCAGCCACAGACAACCTGCGTCCCCCGACAATCACCAACCAATGAACCAGAGCATCCACAGTGAACCCGCAGCGAACCTGAGGAAATGCCGATTCAGTATCGCAATGCACGCCAGAGCATCTTTGGTAAACTTGCAGGCGTAGTTTTTCACAGGCCAAAAAAAATATCCGGTCGAAAGACGACAGAAAATGTCGTCTTTCGACCGAATTTCTATTTCTTTTGGTGCTAAGGTTGAAAGGCAGGGATTGATCGCTACCACATCGCGAGAGCCACCAAACATGGGAAAATTCTGATGGCCGTTAACATATCAGCACCATTCGAGCGCATTTACGCTAGCGATTTTTTGATCATGAACGATGACTATTCTGATTTTGTCGTCTGCAACCCTTTTGCGTTATCTGCCGGAGAGTCAGTGACTCGACGCTTCGAGATGGACGATCGGTTTTTCGAGGTAACGCCAGCTGCAACGGGGCTTCCGACCGTGCGCGACAGGGATGTCCTGCTTTACTGTGTGAGCTGGCTGGCCAACGCCATGTTTGATGGTCGGGACGGCGATTTGAGCTGTCATCTGCGATTTGCCGCGCGCGATTTCCTGGAATTCAGCAAACGTGGGCACGGCGGGGCGCAATACGGTGGCTTGAAACAGGCACTGGACAGGCTCGCCGGCACCAGGATCACAACGAACCTTCCTTCGCTGGAAGGTGTTCTCCCGCCAGACGGAATCAAGGAATGCGGCGAGAGCTTCAATCTGATTCGCTATGAGACAGAGCAGGGCAGCGATGGGTGCATTTCTACTCTAAACATCGAGCTGCCTTCGTTCGTCTATCGTTGCGCGACTGAATGGACGCAGGTGTGTCCCATACACCCAGACTATTTCTTGCTCCCGCCCTTCCATAGACTGATCTACATGATCGTCAAAGGGACATGCGGCACGGAAAAGCCGAGGGCTGTCTCCACCAGCGAATTGCATCAGTTGGTCAGCAGGCAGTCGCGCTTTCGTGATTTCAGAAAAACTGCACAAGGGACGCTCAGCGAAAACTCTATTCCTGAGTACCGGATAGAGGCAGATGTGCCGAACGACAAAATGACCTTTTACCGCATGCCATGATTGTACGCGCCGTAAACCGCCGCGCCTGCATTACGGAGTGCGACGTTTTACAGGGCTTTGAAAGAAAAGAATTGTGTTGTGTAAACCGCCGCGATTGCGCATGTGTTTTGTAATTTGCCGCGATTGCTGTGTAAACCGTCGCGCCTGCATTATGAAGCGCGATGTATTACAAGACCTTGAAAGAAAAAGAAGGTCCTGTGTGAATCTTTCCGTTTTGCGCTTTTTTGGTGTTGTAAATCGAATGCAATTGTCAGACGAAATCGTCGGTTTCGCTATCAGTAAGGCAGGGCGAAAGCACATGGTTTCGTACACGGGCTTTTAACCATACAACAGAGGTCAAAATATGGAAGAAGGCTTGGAAGGAAACGAAATCGGATCAGCGATCGCGCTTCTGCGTGAACGGATGGAATTCCTCGTGAACGCGGCACAGTCCCTTGGAAAACGCCATGGCGATCTGGTGGACGCAACCAATCCAAACAAGACATGGGAGGAAAAAAGCATCCTGCAGGTCAGGGCGCGAATACATCAGAATTCGCTCGGGATCGAATGGTACGAGGTGCGCTGGTACGGTTCCAGGGCGGCGAAAACACGACGCCCCAAATACACGTACCTCGGCAAGCCAAAAGACAAATACATCTACAGCATGGGAAAGCTGCTCAAAAATGCACAATCATGGGAGGCTGACATCGTGGAAGAAATTGAAACCGAAATGTCGGCGATCAGAAGAGAAGCGACATTCATCGGCAAAGCAATCGGCCAGCTAAACCACATCACGCGGGGTGT
>JANLID010000096.1 GCA_024654105.1 Gallionella sp.
TGTCCGAGATCATGCCGGCGAGGACGCCGGCGCTCCCATTGCCTGCCAAGTTGCGCGGAGGATTGCCAATGACCCAGCTTGCGCTCGTCATCGACCTGAACGTCTGCGTCGGCTGCCATGCCTGCGTGACCAGTTGCAAGGAATGGAACACGTCCGGCTCGGCCGGGCCGTTGTGCGATGAGCGCCCTTACGCAGCGAATCCGACCGGCACGTTCTTCAACCGTGTGCAGACCTTCGAGATCGGACAATATCCGCACAGTGAAACATTGCATTTCCCGAAATCCTGCCTGCATTGCGAAGATCCGCCGTGTGTGCCGGTGTGCCCGACCGGTGCATCATACAAGCGCAAGGAAGACGGCATCGTGCTGGTCGATTATGACAAGTGTATCGGCTGCAAGTATTGCACCTGGGCGTGCCCATACGGTGCGCGCGAGTTCGATGAGAAGCAGAAGGTAATGAAGAAATGCACGCTGTGCGTGGATCGCATTTATGACCAGTCGCTGGCTGAAATTGACCGCAAACCTTCCTGCGTAAAAGCCTGTCCGACCGGCGCGCGTTTGTTCGGCGACATCCACGATCCCGAATCGGCAGTGTCGCAGGCGATCCGCGAAGACGGCGGTTATGCGCTGATGCCGGAGTGGGGCACGCAACCCGCCAACCATTATCTGCCGCGTCGCAAGACCAGGATCAAGATCCACAAGGACGAGCTGGAGCGCGCGGATAACCCGCTCAAAGTGGACGGCTTGTTGCCCAAGCCGGGCAAGGGTGAACCGTCGATGGAAGATGCCTCGGCCTGGTAACGACTAATTATGAAACCTGCTTTCTCTGTCATTTTTCTGACCACATTGATCGGCGCCGGGCAAGGGCTGTTTCTTGCGTTATTCACGCATCAATCCTATGCGTTGTTCGGCTTGATCCCGATGCAGTCCGCCACTTTTTATGGTTACGGCAGTGTATTGGCATTGCTGTTCCTGACGGGTGGATTGATCGCTTCATTTTTTCATCTCGGACGGCCTGAGCGCGCCTGGCGTTCGGCGACGCAATGGCGCACCTCGTGGTTGTCGCGCGAAGTCATCGTGTTGCCCGCGTTTCTGGGTACGGTGTTTCTCTACGGCGCGGCGCATCTGTCCGGATACCGGCCGGAAATGGTGTCGCTGCCCGGCGATTTGGTCATCGATCTGTCCATCGTACTGGGCGGCATCGGTACGCTGATATCATTCATCCTGTTCGTCTGCACCGGAATGATCTACGCCTGCCTGCGCTTCCTGCGCGAATGGCATTCGCCGCTGACGGTCATCAATTACATCCTGCTTGGCAGTTCTTCCGGCTTTACGCTGGCGGCGTTCTATTCGGCCATGGTTGCGCCGTCGCAGGCCGGCTTCTTCGTTGGCTGGGCAATCATCATCACCTTGCTGGCGTTTGCCGGGCGCGGCGCTTCGCTGGTACGCAATGCGCGCCTCAAGCCGAAATCGACGCTACAGACCGCCATCGGCATCAAGCACCCGCACATCGTGCAGCGCTCGCAGGGTTCCATGGGCGGCTCGTTCAATACGCGCGAATTCTTTCACGGCAGGAGCGAAGCCTTTCTGCGCGCGATTAAACCGGCTTTCCTGCTGCTGGCGTTCGCGCTGCCGCTGGCCTTGCTGGCGCTTGGCATGCTCACGCACACGCTACTTGGCGTTGCGTTTATACTTCAATACATCGGGCTGCTGACAGAGCGCTGGTTCTTTTTCGCGCAAGCCAGCCATCCGCAGAATCTTTACTACCAAACCATAGGCTGACACAGAAAGAGGAAGCAATGAGCCTGAGAGTTTATTGGCGCGATTTCGCACAGCGTTTTGATTGGCGAATTGACACACTGAAAGCTGATTTGCTGGCAGGCATTACCGTCTCGCTGGTTGCTATTCCGCAATCATTGGCATACGCGCAACTCGCAGGTGTTCCGGCTTACTACGGATTGTATGCGGCCTTGATTCCCCTGGTGATCGGGGCATTGTTTGGCTCCTCCAACCAGTTATCGACCGGCCCTGTCGCTATGACATCTTTGCTGACCGCCGCCAGCATTGCTCCGCTGGCGGCGCAGGGCAGTGAATTGTTCTATTCATATGCAATTCTGTTGGCATTGGTGTCCGGGTTGTTTCAAATTCTTTTCGGGGTGCTGCGGATGGGCATCCTGCTCAATTTCTTGTCGCATCCCGTGCTGATGGGATTCATCAATGCTGCAGCCATCATTATTGGTCTG
>JANLID010000100.1 GCA_024654105.1 Gallionella sp.
GGCCGTGGCGACAATGGCCTGCCTGAAGTTCTCGGCAAAACGTTCGATTGCCAGTGCCCGCTCGCGCAAGCCAACTCTTGAGTCGATCTTGTAACGCCAGTTCAGTTTGGAGAGTTCGCCGAGCAACAAACGGCCGGATAGGGAGGAGGTCGGCATTTTTGTCAGCGCGGACAACAGGTCAATCGTTTCGCCAAACGCCTTCCACTCATGTCCACTCTTCGGCAACCGGTTCACGTCCATGCTGCCGAGAATCATCAATAATTCCCTGAGGCGCCCAGTCCATTGAATCCCGATATCTTCAAACCGGAGGCCGACCAGATGACGAATACACTTTTTCGGACAGTTGAACAGCCTGGCCATGTGCTCGACCAGTGGCACACCCTTGTCGATTGCCTGAATGATTGAGGCAGCGCTTTCATCCTTGGGGTCGGCGAACATCTGCTGGACAACCAAAGGGAATGTCGTATCCGCCTGCCTGCGATAGCGCCGTTGCTGTTCATTGCCCGGAGTGAAATAGTTGTAGCTGGCCTGCCATGAGCAATGATGTTTGCCCATCAAATAGTATGCGTTTTGCCCCAATGCATCCATGAACTCGGCAAGTTTGTGTGAAAGCTCACGGCTTAGCTCATCAACCCCCTCTTTGGTGATCGCGTTTATTTGCTGAATGGTCACTCTGTGCTGATTGACAGCCAGCCACGATACCGCCTGTTGCTTCCATTCGGGTATGTTCCAGCTCTCGACCCTGGACGGATTTCTGTCGATGAATTCCAAGGTGGTGCATATCTTGTAGCCCACAAAATCAGCAGCAACCTTCCAATCCTTGATCCATATCGGGAGTCTGTGCAACTCATTGATAATGGCGATCATCTCCGTGTCATCCCTCATTGCGGCCAGACTGGTGCGAAAGAAGAACACGCGCCCATCCACCAGCTCCACCAGAGCCGTCCCCTTACCCTGTGATGCGCTTGAAAACGACGGCGCGCTTTCAAAGATCAGAAGCTGGCGGGTCAGCACACCCTGTTCGAAATACCGGTATCCGATTACCGCTGACGGCAAAATATTCCCATGAGCCATTAGGCAGCTCTTCGCAGCCAAGTGATCCCTGCTTTGGAGAAGCACAGCGTCATTCATTTTTGGTTACCCAACTCGAATTGTTGTGGATTTTCACCTGATATATCGAATTCCATAGCGCATTGAAATATACTCTTAACGAGTAAGTGAAGCGGAAATTCCCCTAATTTTTCAAGGAGCGATGATGTGGCCATTTATTGAAAACGAGAAAATGAGGCAACAAATGCCCCGCCAATTCAATTCTGGCGATGCAGTGCAACAACGTCGCCCCATGAAATTTTCCCAACTTGTTGAGGATATGGGAGATTTTAGCGATCTCAAGCAGCACGATTCGGCCATGAAATTTTGGCTACCTGAGCCTGCCAACGAAGCACTAGAGGAGCTGGCTAGGATTAACGGACATTCAATGAGTGAGGCGTTGAGGCAATTTTTTGTTACACATTGCTATGGTGTCTACGCATACCAAATCATGACCGATGCGATACCTGGGCTTTTCCGTGATCCAGAGTCAATTAGGTTTTCTGAGGTGCCCAATAAGCCGCCCGCTGGGAAAAAACGAATTGATACATATTGGGTTCCAGAACTTGGGAAAAATGTCGCTTCAATAAAGGTATGGATTCCTTCCAGAGTTCGTCAGGATCTCCAGTTATTGGCCGATCATGTAGGCATTAAACTTTCACAGTATGTTCGTGAAATAGTCATTTCTCGCTTACTTGGCCACGGAACCCTTCCAAAACGTCCAGAAATGATAGCTGCATCCCCACTTCCATCCGCTGATGATTGGTCTGAAGATCGTGAAGTCCCGATGCGACAAGTGAATGAGGATGAATATCTTCAGAGCAAAGTAAGTGAAAGGCGCACTGAATGGGTTGACATTTAGGTTTAGGATCGAAACTATCCACAATTTCCGTTGATGCACCTGTCGATGGCATGGGGGAATTCTGTCTTGAGCTTCCGCTAATGGCAAACTTTTGCTGCATGCCAATTCTGCTTGGTACTAACCAATCGTTCACGAAGTGCGGCTTTACGGCTTTGTAATTCCAAGCCAAGCTCAATTCGTGTCGCTTCGAAAATCGCGCTGTGCTATCGCTCCCTGAAGGTTTACCTGTCACCTCCAAGTTCGTTACTGAGACAACCTTTTCCGAAACAACACCAGCGACACGTAAAAACCCAGCAGCGCGTAACCCAGCAACACGGTGATATGCCACATGAACTGCGCCGGAATCACGTCATTCAACAGCGGCCGTGCCAGATTGATCGCGTGCGTCAGCGGCAGGATGGACGACACGGTTTGCAGCATCGGCGGCAATCGATCAACCGGAAAAAACACGCCGCATAACAGCACCATCGGCGTGATGATCAGGGTGAAGTAGTACATGAAGAAATCGTATCCGGGCGCGAGGGCGGTTATGATCAGCCCGAGCGACGCGAAGCACAGGCCGACCAGCAGCGAGAGCGGGATGAGCCACAGCGTCAGCGGCGAATGCGACAGTCCCAGCAGCCAGATCACCGCCAGTACCGCCAGCCCAGACAGCAGGCTTTTGCTTGCCGCCCAGACGATTTCCGAAAACACGATATCGTCCAGCGTGATCGGCG
>JANLID010000158.1 GCA_024654105.1 Gallionella sp.
CCCGAGTAAAGTTGTATTCCAACCCAAGATCGAATGAACGTGACTTCTCAGGTTTTAGATTCGGGTTAGATGTCGTCATCTTGCTGGGTGCAGGCGCTATTCCGCCTGACCATGCCGGATTCGCGAACAAATCAATGTTATTCGGCGCATTGAAACCTGTGCCGATCGAACTCTTTACAGAAAAACCATCGCTCACTTTATATACCGCCGCCAGCTTTGGGGTGAATGCCGATTCAGTGCGATCCGGGAATACAGTCGTACTTACAACAGCCGGTGCAACCGGGGTCACCACGGCAGCGCTCCCGCCTGCTCGCCATGAGTCATAACGCCCGCCAACATAAACCGTCAGTTTTTCTCCCACCGCTACCTGGTCTTGAAGAAATAGCGCATTGTTCGTGCTATTGGCATCCATCCGGTCAATCACAGCCGTTTTGGAATTTACGTCCGACCAATTCGCGAGGTTATGTTTCTTTTGATTCACGCTGCCCAGTTCCGTCGCTACGCCGGCAATGAGGAACTGATGCTCGCCAATCGGCAGGCTCAACTGCGCGGTAGCATTGGTCGTGCTGTTAGGCGACTCGGTTAACGTACCCGCGCCCGATGTCAGCGTTGCACTTTTCCCCGCCATTGAATACCAGTAGCCGCGATCAATTTTTCCTACATTCAGGCTAAGCTTGCTACTGCCAAATACTTCACCCTCGTACCCGGCGAAATATCTCAATACGGTGCTACCCGGAGAAATTCCGTAAAAGTTCGCCTCTGCCAAAGTAGTCTTCAGGCCATTCAGGTTCAGATTGGTCGCCGCCGCCGGTGCAACAGTAAGCGGTACTGGCAACCCCGTCGCCGCATCCGTGAGATAGCTGTGATATGGCCCATACCGGTTCTTGTTGTCGCTGTAGGCAAATCCGCCGTTGATCTTGGAGGTGGGTGTCAGATCGAAATGGAGCTTGCCGTGAATGTTCTTTTGGGTAGAAGCAGTATTACCCAAATCTCCAACAATATAGGTAGGAACCCCCGCCGTTGTCACGGTCGGTATTGCGCCATTCGCTACGACCGCGCCAACTGCGGGCGCACCCGCCGGTATCTTGGTGATATAGTCGCCGACAAATCCATCACGCTCTTTTTGTGACCCGCCAAAAACAACACCCACTCCATTTTCAAATTTATCGCGATACAGCGCGCTGGCATATTTCCCGCCGCCATCGCCGCCCCCAACACCCGCTTTGAATGACATTTCTTTCTTGGTTGGCGCTTTGGTCATCACATTGATCAAACCGCCCATTGCACTGCTGCCGTACAGGGAAGAATTGGCCCCCGGCACAACCTCAATGCGATCCACATCTTCCATCGAGACCATAGACCAGTTGATCGCCCCCGAATAAGCATCGGCCATATTCATGCCGTCAACCAATACGGCAACTCTGCCACTCTGACCACGCATCGACACAACTTGAGTTACACCAGGTTTCGAACTACCCAACGCACCGCCACGTAAAAACAAGCCCGGCACCTTGGCGGACAGCGCATCACCCAAGCGCTGGTTATTAGTTTGCTCTATCTTGCTTGCGGTGATCACCGAAACGTTGGCGGGCGCATCAATTGAAGACTGCTCGATCCTCGAAGCACTTACCACTACATCACCCAATATCTCCGCATCCTGAGCCGCATACACCGCCTGGCTGACTGCCAGCGAAACCACGCTCAATGCAAATACTCTTGCAACTTTCATCCCACATCCTCCTTACGATAGTTATTATCAATAATCCAAGCGGGCGAATTGTAAGGACGAGAAATTATCTTGGGAATGTGGCATATTGTCGCGCGACAATATGTCGCACCCACAGTGCGGCATATTGCGGTGAAGGCTAATATGCGCGCAGCGCATGTTATGCCGGAGCCACAAATATTGAAGTGCTGCGACAGTTTGTACCAAAAAGGGGATTCCGACTTTCTATGGGCTCAAAACCCATGAAAGGGCGTATACGGCGAAGGCTAATCAACTTCCGGCTACGGTTGTTTTTGCTTCCACCCAAATATCACTGCACCAGAAGCAGTCTCTCCAGCCCCAGCAGAATCAGCACTGCCGCCGCACCCCCAGCGTATCCAGCGCGTGATCCACTCACGATTGTCGCGCAGGACGACAGAAGTATAAATGGGCAGTACCGCACTTTCGATCATGTGCGATTCAACTCAGGTTTGATGTCGGGCTGATCCCTGCTTAATCCGCTGTTACTAGAAAGTGTGCTGCCAGCATCGTGCCGCTTTTTTTCTCCAGCGCGTTTGCGTAGCCAGACGGCAATTCCGGTTATCCCAAGCGCGGTCAAAACCAGACCGCCCAGTGCGATCAGGATTTGCCCCGTCAATCCGAAGGCGCTTCCGGAATGCAGCGGCTGCAGCCAATACAGAAACGTGTCGCCGCCGGTGGCTGTTGCAGCGGCTTTAATCCCCTCCAGTTTTCCGTCTGACATGCTGACATACACGACATTATTGCCCCTCGGCGAAACATCGTCCGGTAATTGCAATCGCACCGTGTATACGCCTCTTGCAAAGCTGCGCGCGACTGAATACGCTCGCGCTTGTGGCATTAATCCAAGTGCGTTTTCGATGGCCCGCTCGGGGGTAATTCTGTCGCCTTCAAGAGGATGAAGCTTGCCTTCCGGTGTGACCGTCAGGTTTGAAAAAGTGCGCACGACCGGTTTCACCATATCAGGCAGGTTGAGGTAAACCCCGCTGAACGCCACGACTACAAGAATCGGAAGAAAAATCAGACCGGCACTGCGATGCAAATCGTAATTTACCTTGTAATTTCCGCCGTGCCAGCGCACCGCCAGTGTATTGCGCCAGGCCGTCATGTTATACCAGATGCGGGGCCAGGCCAGCGCCACGCCGACGAGGGTGGACAACAGCCATATCAGTGAGACGACACCCATGGTATACACGCCAACATTATCCAGGAACAGCGTGTAGTGCAGTCGCATCATCGTTGGAATAAACTCCTTGCGAGAGAATAAATCAAACTGGGAGGTGTTGCGCTGGCCCAGCACAACCCGGGTGTAAGGGTCAACAAAGATCTGATTGAATTCCAGCGTGCTTTTCATGCCTGGCACATGCACATGCGCCACACCTGCTGACATTTTGGGGTTGAGAAAAAACCTGAACGAATCATCCGGCTCCACCGGCAAAATGATGGTGCTCACATATGCATCTGGAAAGCGTGTTTCTACTACTGCAATCGCCTCATCGATTGTTGCACGCTGCCCTTTCGGCTCCACTTTGAATAGCTTGTGGTTTAACCATGTATCCAGCTCCATGCGGAAGGCAAGTATGCTGCCAGTCAAACCGGCCAGCAGCAGAAAAGCCAGCATGGTCAATCCTGTCCAACGGTGTATCTTGCTAACCAACCGCCGGGATTTTCCTCCGAGAGTAAAACTATTCATATTCACTCCTGACTATATGCGATGACGTATCTCCGGGCAAAAACTTCCCGAATGACCACACCTGTGCGGGTGACAACTGCCACCCGCAGCTCCATCTGATGATTAGTATTTAAA
Source organism: Gallionella sp. (assembly GCA_024654105.1). Classification (GTDB taxonomy): domain Bacteria; phylum Pseudomonadota; class Gammaproteobacteria; order Burkholderiales; family Gallionellaceae; genus Gallionella. The sequence goes on from JANLID010000158.1 coordinate 3,552, forward strand.
ACCAAGCCCAAGGAAGACACTGCGACTATCTGCCTTGGACGTGCTCTGAAAGTACTTACGGTCGAACAGGTTCTTGAGCGAAAGAGAAGCGGTCAGGCCATTGTCGATTTTGTAAGAAATTTTGGCGTTGGCGACAAAATACGGATCATAGGAGCCGGGCACATTGTTGACGAGGTCCGTATTGTCATCGGCGCTATACATCTTGCCAAAATAAGAACCGATAATTGAACCTGACCACTGTCCGCGACTGCCTTCCAGCCCAATGTTGGCCATCTTCTTCGCCTGTAACGGGATTTGATGCCCGACTGAAGTAGGTCTGATGGCATTTTCCGTAATTTCCGTACTGACGAAAGTTGCGTTGACGAACGCTGTCAGGCCACCCATAAGTTTTTGCCGGGCTTCCAGGTCAATCCCTTGTGTTTCAGCCTTTCCAGCATTGAACTTGTATCTGTTGGCACCAGTGGTGGTGGAATAAATCAGATCGGACAGGTCACTCTGGTAATAGGTCGCCCGCAGCAGCGTGCCCGTCTCGAATTCATGCTCTGCGCCGATTTCCGCCGTGATGACGGTCTCCGGTTTCAAGTCCGGGTTGGACCAGCTAATTATGGTTGTTCCAAAGGTGGAATACATGTCCGAGAGATTGGGTGCGCGGAACGCCTTGCCGATCGCTCCCTTGATGATCGTGCCCTGCTCGAGTTTATAAACCGCCGATACTTTCGGATTGAATGCAGAGCTGGTTCTGGTGGTGTAGTTGCTCAGCACGTTGTTGATATTGATGGCGCCATCGGTCGTCCAGCGGTCATAACGCGCTCCACCGTAAACTGTCAGCTTGTCCGAGATCGCAATTTCATCCTGTGCATAAACAGCCATGTATACGGAATTGCCGTCTGCCCAATCGCTAAAGGCTCCTGTGCTGCCTGTCTGACGCCAGTTGGCCAGGTTGTACACCTTCTTGTTCAGGGTAGACTGATTGACTGATGCGCCAACGATCATGTACTGGTTGCCTGCGACCGGGAAACTGACTTGCACATCCCCGTCGATTTTGTCGGCGGGGATGTCGCTCAGCTTTCCAGGCCCGCTGGTATTGGTCGAATTGGCAGTAATGCTGGTGTACCAGTATTCGTTGTTCTGGTAACTCAGATTGGCCTTGAGTTTGTAGTCGTCGGCAAACTGGGTTTCGTAGGCGGCGGCGTAGCGCGTCAGGTCTTCACCATTTGTAGTATTCAGGAAATCGGTGGCTCTTACTGTCGTGTCCTTGCCGTCGATCGAAGCAACTCCATTGGTGAACGGGACGCCGGCAGCGGTCAGATAGCTGTTACCCAGAACATCCTTGTTCTGCGAAGTCAGGTAGGACGTCGACAGGACAAGTCTGGACACGGGAGACAGCGTCAGGAATAACTTTGCCCCGTAATTGTCCTGTTCCCATGCCTCCCTGCCCTTGTCTCCAATGAGGTAAGTTGTGGTCCTGGTGCTGGTGGTGGTTTTTTGCCATCCGGTTACAACGGTTCCTGCCGCTCCAACTGCCGGTGTCTTGGTCACATATTCGTTCACATAGCCGTCGCTATCCTTGTGCCCGTAGGACAGGCTGATACCCAAGGTGTCCGAGAGTTTGTCCCGATAGCCGATATCCAGGCTCCCGAAGTTGTGACTCCCGGCATCCCCGGCAATGGAGATTTCACGCTTCTCCGGGGTCTTGGTGATGATGTTGACCACACCTGACATGCCTGCACCGCCGTACAGTGAGGAAAACGGGCCAGGTACAACTTCTATCTGCTTGATGTCATCGATCTGCACCAGCGACATATTGACGCCGCCGCTAAAGGCATTGTTGATTGACACTCCGTCGACCAGTATGCCCGTGCGGTAGTATCCGGGAATGCCACGCAGCGTGATCTGATTCATCCAATTGCTTGGCTGTTCGCCTCCCAGGCTGCGGATAAACACGCCAGGCGCACCGGCCAGCGCTTCTTCCATCCGGTGGACATTCTTGTTCTCGATTTCCTTTGCCGTCACCACGGTGACTGTCGCAGGTGCCTCGGAAGCGATTTTTGCCGTCTTCGTCGCTGTCACCACCACATCATCCAGCATCTCAACATCCTGAGCCGCATACAACGCCTGGCTGATTGCCAGCGAAACCACGCTCAATGCAAATACTCTTGCAACTTTCATCCCACATCCCCCTAGCGATTATTGTTATCAAAAATCCAAGCGGGCAAATTGTAAGGACAGCGGGTTGTCTTGGGAATGTGGCATATTGTCGCGCGACAATATGTCACAGGGTGAAAAGCCGGAGCCGCAATTTACCGAACCCCTGTACTTGCGCGGCTTATGGCAAATACAATTCTATTCATGAATCAATAGGCGAAACACTGGATTATCAAACAGCGATCCCATCCCAATGGCGGTCAATCATCTCGGCGAACTTTTCATACGGCTTTAATCGCTGCCACTTGAGGCTGGCGCGCCAGTTCTCGAAGAAGCGTCGCGCCCACCCCTCACTCTGAGCCTAGAAATTCCCGACGATTTCCATCGTCACACTACGGCCCGGCATGCGGTAATACTCGTAGTACTCGCGGTTGAACAGGTTATCCACCATCAGGTTAGCTTTCAGGCCATGGGTAAGCCGATAGCCCACCTTCAAGTCAGCCACCGTATATTTGCTGTAGCCCGTCCACACGCCCTTGACCACATCCGAGTTGTCATTGTTACTGAATTGCTCCCCAACATAACGCGCAGAAAGCACACCAGACCAATCGCCTTGCTTGGCTTCAAAAGCGAGACTGGCCATGTTCTTCGGCACGTTGGTCACACGCTTGCCGACCATGCCGGTATTGGTCAGATCGCCGGTGATCCGCGCATCGGTGTAAGCGTAGCTGCCGCTGACGGACAACCAGCTCATGACCGGGTATTCGCCGGACAACTCGATCCCGCGAGCCAATGCGCTTCCGGTGTTATCTTGCATGGCCATATAATCAACGACTTTATTGATCACCGGGTCGGTGTAGGTCGCCACCTTGGTGATCTTCTGATAGATTAGGTCGATTGTTTTTGTGATGTAGTAAGTCGCCTTGATGTTTCCGCCTTGAGCAAAGCCAAATTCCGTGCCCAGATCAAATGCCTGAGCCTTTTCCGGCTTCAGGTTCGGGTTGGCATAAATCATCTTGCCATTCGGAGCGGCAGCGCCTGAGAAAGTCGGGTTGGCGAACAAATAATAGCTCGTCGGTGCGCGGAAACCCGTTCCGATCGAGC
>JANLID010000181.1 GCA_024654105.1 Gallionella sp.
CCTGCTGAGCGAAGCTGTCGAGGCGCTGGCGATCAAACCGGATGGCATCTATGTGGATGGCACGTTCGGGCGCGGCGGGCACAGTGCGCGAATACTGGAGCAGCTCGGCAGCAACGGCAGGTTGATCGCGCTGGACAAGGATCCGGCAGCAGTCGCGGCAGGCAAGGCATGGCGCGATGCGCGTTTTCAGATGGCGCATCGCAGCTTTGCGCAGTTGGCGGAAATGTTGTGCGAACTGAATGTGGCAAAGGTGGATGGCATCCTGCTCGATCTGGGCGTGTCGTCGCCGCAACTGGATGATGCCGGACGCGGTTTCAGTTTTCGCTTTGATGTGCCGCTGGATATGCGCATGGATACCAGCAGCGGGATGACGGCGGCGCAGTGGCTGGCGGAGGTGGAGGAAAGTTTACTGGCGGAGGTGATACGTGATTACGGCGAAGAACGGTTTGCTAAGCAGATTGCAAGGGCGGTTGTTGCGGCGCGCGCAACGGAACCCATCCACACCACGCGGCAGCTCGTCGAGCTGGTTGGCAAAACGGTACGTACCCGTGAAGCCGGGCAGAATCCGGCGACACGCACCTTTCAGGCTATACGGATTTATCTCAACGGTGAGCTCGAAGAGCTTGCGCGGGTGTTGCCAGAGTGTGTGACGCATCTCAAGGCCGGAGGCCGTCTGGCGGTTATCAGTTTCCATTCTCTGGAAGACCGGATGGTGAAGCATTTCATGCGTGACATGGCCGAGGGCGACAAGCTGCCGCGCAATGTGCCGATCCGCGCCAGCGAAGTGCCGCAGGGTCGGATGCGCTTGATCGGCAAGGCCGTGCGCGCGACGGCGGCGGAAGTGCAGGCCAATCCGCGCGCGCGCAGCGCGGTGATGCGCGTGGCGGAACGCAGTGATGTTGCCTAGCAGCAACGGGTTGAATGTGCTGTTGCTGGTGGCGGTGGTGTTGTGTGCCTTGAGTGTGGTCACTTCGCAACACAAGGCGCGCAAACTTTACATCGAGTTGCAGAAGCAGAAGGAACACGCGCAGCAGATGGAGGTGGAATGGGGGCAGTTGCAATTGGAACAAAGCACCTGGGCCGCACTGGCGCGCGTGGAAAAGATTGCAGTGCAACAGTTGCAGATGCAGATGCCCAAGAGTGGGCAAATTCAATTCATACGGGTAGAGCCTGACGGCCATATAAATAATCAACCATGAATTACGCGGCTAGCGCACCTTCTGACATCACGGCGAAACTGCCCGGATGGCGCGCCACCGCGTTATTTGTGTTGCTGCTGGCCGGGCTGGCAGGGCTGGCCGGGCGCGGTGCGTACCTGCAGGTGGTACACAATGATTTCCTGCAGGAAAAAGGCAACGCGCGCTACAGCCGCGTGATCGAGGTCAGCGCGCACCGCGGCATGATCACCGATCGCAATGGCATACCTCTTGCCGTCAGCACACCAGTCGAATCGGTGTGGGCCAGCCCAGCGAACGTGGAAATCGACAGTCAACAAACAAGGCAACTGGCGCAGATACTCGGCATGGGTGCAGGAGAGTTGAAAAATCGTTTGTTCGATACTTCGCGCGATTTTGTCTACCTCAAGCGGCAACTGCCTCCGGATCAGGCTGAAAAAGTAGTGAGACTGAATCTCCCCGGTATTTCGTTGCAGCGCGAATATCGTCGCTACTATCCTACCGGCGAAGTGGCGGCGCAGACGCTGGGTTTTACCGGGCAGGACGACAACGGGCAGGAAGGGCTTGAGTTTGCGTTGCAGGAACGGCTGGTCGGCAAGCATGGCAGTCAGCGCGTCATCAAGGATCGCCATGGACGCATTGTCGAAGACGCCGGCAGCCTGCGCGCGCCAAAACCGGGCAGCGATATCGCGCTGAGCCTGGACAGCAAGGTGCAGCATCTTGCCTATCGCGAGCTGGAAAATGCTGTCAGACAGCACAAAGCCAGAGCCGGGGCAGTGGTGATTCTCGATGCGAAAAGCGGCGAGGTGCTGGCGCTCGCCAACTATCCCGCCTACAACCCCAACAATCGCGGCAGGATCAGCAGTCAGGCGATGCGCAATCGCGCCATCATCGACCTGTTCGAGCCGGGTTCGACGATGAAGCCGTTTACCGTGGCGGCCGCGCTCGAGCAGGGCAAGGTGCAGCCGGAAACTGTCATCAACACCGAGCACGGCGTGCTGAGTGTGGGTAACAGGAAAATTCACGACTCGCACCCGGAATCGATGCTGACCGTGGCGCAGATCATCCAGAAATCCAGCAATGTCGGCGCGGCCAAAATAGCGCTGTCACTCGAATCACAAACACTGTGGCAAAGCCTGGCGAATAGCGGTTTCGGCGCGCAGACCGGCAGCAATTTTCCGGGCGAAGCGCCGGGTAAATTGCGTGACGCGGAAACCTGGCGGCCTATCGAGCAGGCCACCATGGCCTATGGGCACGGTATTTCGGTGAATCTGCTGCAATTGGCGCGCGCTTATACGATTTTTGCCAACAATGGCGAACTGAAGCCCGTGTCGCTGCTGAAACTGGATATGCCCGCAATCGGGAAAAAAGTATTTTCCGACAGCACTGCACGCGCGTTGCGCGGCATGCTGGAACTGGTGGTTCAGCCCGGCGGCACGGCTCCGCTAGCGCAAGTGGCCGGTTATCGCGTGGCGGGCAAGACCGGCACCGCGCATAAATTGGAAAACGGCCGTTATGTCGACCGCTATGTAGCCTCTTTCGTCGGCTTTGCGCCGGCATCGAATCCACGCCTGGTTGTGGCGGTGATGATCGACGAACCGGATAACGGCCAGCATTACGGCGGATTGGTCGCGGCTCCGGTATTCAGCAAAGTAACGGGCGCGGCCTTGCATGCGCTCAATGTGCCGAACGATGCGCCGCTGGATAACGTCATCGCGCCGTCGGCGGACATCGTCAGGGAGGAGGTCTGATGGGTCAGATGGCAGAGGACAGAAGACAGAAGACAGAAGCGCTGTCGCGGCTATGCCGCGTCCTTGATAAGGAGTGCCGCGCAGCGGCACACGACGATCTGTCCTCTGCCCTCCGTCCTCTGTCTTCTGATAGCCGCGCGGTGCGGCCGGGCGATACCTTTGTCGCCTATCCGGGCGAAAAACTCGATGGCCGGCAATTCATCGCCCAGGCGATTGCGCAGGGAGCGAATGCGGTGATTTGGGAAGCGCAGCATTTTGCCTGGGAGGAAGCCTGGCAAGTACCCAATCTTGCGGTGAGCGATCTGCGCCACAAGGCGGGATGGCTGGCGGACGCAGTGTATGGCGCGCCTTCCGGAAAGTTGTGGCTGGTCGGGGTGACTGGCACCAACGGCAAAACTTCCACCAGCCACTGGATCGCCCATGCGCTGAACGAGGCCGGAAAGAAATGCGCGCTGATCGGCACATTGGGTAACGGCTTTATCGAAGCACTACAAGCCAGCGCCAATACCACGCCGGACGCGATACGCGTGCATGGCCTGCTCGCGGATTATCTGCGCGCCGATGCGCGGGCCGTGGCGATGGAGGTGTCCTCGCACGCGCTGGCGCAGGGTCGGGTGAACGGCGTGCGCTTCGATGTGGCGCTGCTGACCAACCTGAGCCGCGACCATCTCGATTATCACGGCAACATGGAAAGCTATGCGGCGAGCAAACGCAAGCTGTTCGACTGGCAGGAACTGAAATCCGCCGTGCTCAATCTCGATGATGCATTCGGCGCGGAGCTGGCCGAGGAGTTGTGCGGCGGTGCGTTCCCCTCTCCTCAATCCTCTCCCGATGCCCTCTCCTCAATCCTCTCCCGCGAGCGGGAGAGGAAGCGAACGAGAGAAACAATTGTTGATTCCCGCGGGAGAGGAGGCGAACGAGCAAAGCAACATTCAATCCCCGAGGTCATTGGCTACGGCATGAGCGATGCCGCATTGCAACTGGCCGAACGCCTCGGGCTGCGCATGGTGTACGGCCATCTGGCGGAGATGGGCGGGCAGGGTTTGCGGCTGGATATCCACTCTAGTTGGGGCGGCGCACAAATAAACAGCGCGCTGGTAGGTCGTTTCAACGCGGCGAATTTGCTGGGCGCATTGGCGGTGCTGCTGGTGAGTGGCATCGAACTCGATAAAGCAGCGCAGTCGTTGGGCGGGGCGCAGGCGGTGGCCGGGCGGATGCAGCGTGTGGGCAGTCCAAGGCAGGCGGGTGACCCAGCACAGCCGACGGTTATCGTGGACTACGCGCACACGCCGGACGCGCTGGAAAAAGTATTGCTGGCGTTGCGTGAAGTCAGTGCACCGGCTGGCGGCAAATTGATTTGCGTATTCGGCTGCGGCGGCGACCGCGACCGCGGCAAGCGCGCCATGATGGGGCTGGTCGCCGAAAAATTTTCCGACCATTGCATCGTCACCAGCGACAACCCGCGCAGCGAAGATCCGCAGCGCATCATTGATGAAATACTCGGCGGTATGACTGCCCGCAATCACGAGGTCATCGCCGAACGCGCTGCGGCCATCGAGCGCGCCATCGGCCTGGCGCGGCAATGCGACACCGTGCTGGTGGCCGGCAAGGGGCACGAAGATTATCAGGAAATCAACGGTGCGAAATATCCGTTCAGCGATGCGGCGGTTGCGCGGCAGGCACTGCAAAAATGGTTAGAGGGCGTAACGACATGATGCTGCTCTCGCAAGCCGCACAAGCGCTGAATGGCCGGCTGGCCGGTGCGGACGTGCGCTTCGCTGCGGTCTCGACCGACAGCCGGAAAATCAAAGCCGGCGATTTGTTCATCGCCTTGCGTGGCGAACATTTCGACGGCTATGAGTTTATCGCGCAGGCCGCGCAGGGCGGTGCGGTTGCATCGGTGGTAAATGCCGATAGTTATGAAGCGCATCCCTCAGTCCTCGGCTCTCAGTCCTCAGTCCTTGTGGTAACGGATACCCGCCTCGCGCTGGGCCGGTTGGCGGCGTACTGGCGCAAGCAGTTCGATATTCCGCTGGTGGCGATTACCGGCAGCAACGGCAAGACCACGGCGAAGGAAATGCTGGCTTCGATATTGCGCAAAGCATCCGGTAACGAAGAAGCGGTGCTGGCAACCCAGGGTAATCTCAACAACGACATCGGCATGCCGCTGACTTTGCTGCAATTGAATGCGCAGCATCGCTATGCCGTGATCGAGATGGGCATGAACCATCCCGGCGAAATCGATTACCTGACGCATATCGCCTGCCCTGACGTGGCGTTGATTACCAACGCCAGCGGTGCGCATCTGGAAGGTTTGGGTTCGGTGGAAGCGGTAGCGCGCGCCAAGGGTGAGATTTTTGCCGGGCTAAAGCAACGGGGTACTGCAGTGATCAATGCCGACGACGACAATGCGCCGCTGTGGCGGACACTGGTTGGTTCGCACCCGTTACTCGAATTCGGCCTGTCCCGGCAGGCCGACGTGACCGGCCAATGGCAGCCGCAGGATACCGGCCTGTACCTGGACGCACATACCCCATCGGGAGATTTCAGCGCGGACTTGCAGGTGCCCGGTGCGCACAATGCCTGTAACGCATTGGCGGCAACTGCCGCCGCGATTGTGCTGAACGTGCCGCTGGAAACCATTGCCGCAGGACTGGAAAAATTCGGCGGCGTCGCCGGGCGCCTGCAGCGCAAGGCGGCGCGGCATGGCGCGACATTGATCGACGATACCTACAACGCCAACCCCGCCTCGCTGCGCGCCGCGATCGGCGTATTGGCGCAAGCCGATGGCAGGCGCGTGCTGGTGCTGGGCGATATGGGCGAATTGGGCGACAACGCCGCCGCGTTCCATGCCGGGATCGGCAGTGAAGCGCGCCGCGCCGGGATTGAGAAACTTTATGCGCTCGGCGAACTGAGCCGCAACGCGGTGCGCGCATTCGGTAACGGCGCACAGCATTTCGGGCGCATCGAAGATTTGCAGAAGGCACTGGAAGATGAATTGGACGCGGATACCACCGTGCTGGTGAAGGGCTCGCGCTTCATGAAGATGGAGCGCGTGGTGCAGTATCTGGAGAGTTGGGAGTTGGGAGTGGGGAGTGGGAAAACCGCCTCCGACTCTCCACTTCCCACTTCCCACTTCCCGGGGGAGAAGAAATGCTGCTCGCATTAGCCCAATGGCTCGCCCAGGACGTAAGATTTTTCAGCGTGTTCAATTACATTACGCTGCGCACCGTGCTGGCGGCGATGACCGCGCTGGCCATTTCATTTGTGGTCGGCCCGGCAATGATCCGCAAACTGACCGCTTACAAGATCGGACAATCGGTGCGCAGCGACGGGCCGCAGACGCATCTGGTCAAGGCCGGCACCCCGACCATGGGCGGCGCGCTGATCCTGGTTTCCATCGCCATCACCACTTTGCTGTGGGGCGATCTGTCCAATCATTACGTGTGGCTGGTGCTGTTTACCACACTCGGTTTTGGCGTAATCGGCTGGGTGGATGATTACCGCAAGGTGGTGCATCGCAATCCCAAGGGGTTGTCGGCCAGGGCCAAGATGGGCTGGCAATCCATCATCGCGCTGATCGTCGGTGTCTATTTGTGGAATACCGCGACATTGCCCGCGCAGACCGAACTGATCGTGCCGTTCTTTAAGTTTTGGGTGTTTCCGCTCCCCGCATTCCTGTTCATCGTGCTGGCCTATCTGGTCATCGTCGGTACCAGCAACGCGGTCAATCTGACCGACGGGCTGGATGGGCTGGCGATCCTGCCCACGGTGATGGTGAGCAGCGCGCTGGCGATCTTTGCCTATGTGGCGGGCAATGCGGTGTTCTCCAAATATCTCGGCATTCCTTATATTCCCGGCGCGGGTGAACTGGCGGTGTTTTGCAGTGCGCTGGCTGGCGCCGGACTGGCCTTTCTGTGGTTCAACGCCTATCCCGCCGAAGTGTTCATGGGTGATGTCGGCGCACTTGCGCTCGGCGCGGCGCTCGGTGTCGTGGCGGTGATCGTGCGCCAGGAACTGGTGCTGTTCATCATGGGCGGCGTGTTCGTGGTCGAAGCGGTGTCGGTAATGATTCAGGTAGCCTCGTTCAAACTCACCGGCAAGCGCGTGTTCAGGATGGCGCCGCTGCATCATCACTATGAATTGAAGGGCTGGAAGGAAACGCAAGTGGTAGTGCGCTTCTGGATTATCACGATGTTGCTGGTCTTGATCGGATTGGCGACGTTGAAGTTGAGGTAGAGCGTAGGGTGGGCACGTTTTTGTGCCCACGCGTTACCGCGTGTTCTTACGCGTGGGCAAACGGTGAGACCGTTTGCCCACCCTACGGGAATCTGTTTTTAGGAGAAGTTTTGAAACAATGGGCTGACAAAAATGTGCTGGTGCTCGGTCTCGGTGAGACCGGACTGTCCATGCTGCGCTGGCTGAGCGCGCAGGGCGCGCGCCTGCGCGTTGCGGACAGCCGCCGCGCACCGCCCAGTTTGGCGGAGGCGGTGCGTCACGTCGATACCGCACAAATCTTGTGCGGCCCCTTCAGCGCGGCCATGTTCGACGGTATCGAACTGGTCGCCATCAGCCCCGGTATCCCGTTGCGCGACCCGGTGGTGGCCAACGGCGTGGCACGCGGTATCCCGGTGGTGGGCGACATTGAACTGTTCGCGCAAGGGCTCCCGGCGACGAACCGCCCCAAGGTGCTGGCCATCACCGGGTCGAACGGCAAGACCACGGTCACCAGCATGGTCGAGCATCTGTGCAAGGCGGCTGGCAAGGATGCTGTCGCGGCTGGCAATATTTCGCCGCCGGTGCTGGATGCCGTCGCGGCCCGTGACACGAAACAGCCCGAGATATGGGTGTTGGAATTGTCCAGTTTCCAGATGGAGACCACCTTCAACCTGAACGCCGACGCGGCCACGGTGCTGAATGTCAGCGAAGATCATCTGGATCGTTACCCCAACATGGACGAGTATGCGGCAGCGAAGGCGCGCATTTTTCAGGGCAGCGGGATGCAGGTGCTGAATCGCGATGATGCGCGTTGTATGGAGATGGTAATACCTGGGCGAGAGGTCATTACGTTCGGACTGGACGCGCCGCGCAACAAACAGGATTGGGGCATCGAACGCGATGGCGGCGATATCTGGCTGATACATGGCGGAGAACCTTTGCTCAAGGCGAGCGAACTGCAGGTGGCAGGGCTGCACAATGTCGCCAATGCGCTGGCTGCGCTGGCATTGTGCCATGCGATCGGTCTGCCGCTGCCAGCACTGCTGGATGCGTTGCGCAGTTTCAAGGGTTTGCCGCATCGCGTCCAGCGTGTGGCGGAGATCGACGGTGTCGTCTATTACGACGATTCCAAGGGTACCAATGTCGGTGCGACCGTGGCGGCGTTGCGAGGACTGGGCGGCAAGACGGTGCTGATCGCGGGCGGCGAGGGCAAGGGGCAGGATTTCGCACCGCTCAATCCGGCGGTGGCACAGCATGCGCGTGCGGTGCTGCTGATCGGGCGCGACGCGCCGCTGATCGAGGCCGCGCTGCATGGCTGCGGCGTGCCATTGCTGCGCGCATCGGATATGGATAATGCCGTGCAACAGGCGGCGCGCCTGGTGCAACGCGGCGATGCGGTGCTGCTGTCCCCGGCCTGTGCCAGCTTCGACATGTTCCGTAATTATGCGCATCGCGCCGAGGTGTTCGTCGCGGCGGTACACGGTTTGCGCAAGGAGGCTGCGTGATGGTCTCGCTGGTCAAAACGAGAAACCGCCCACCGCAGACACAGTTCGACGAACTGCTGCTCTGGGCGCTCGCCGGCCTGCTTATGCTGGGATTGGTGATGGTGTACTCGGCTTCGATCGCCACGGCGGAAGGCAGCAAGTTCACCGGTTATCAACCCGCCTATTATCTGATGCGCCACGGCATCTTCATCGCTGTCGGATTGGCAGCGGGTGCGTTCGCCTTTTCCGTGCCGGTGCAGACGTGGCAGAACTACGCGCCCTGGCTGTTCATGGCCGGCGCGTTGCTGCTGATCCTGGTGCTGATCCCCGGCGTCGGGCGCGAGGTCAACGGCAGTCAGCGCTGGTTGTCGCTGTACATCATCAATCTGCAACCGTCCGAGCTGATGAAACTGTGTGCGGTGCTGTATGCCGCCAGTTATACCGTGCGCAAGTCCAAGGATAAAGATACGTTCGTCAAGGCTTTTTGGCCGATGTTCGCGGTGATGCTGCTGGTCGGCTTCCTGTTGTTGTCCGAGCCGGACATGGGAGCGTTTGTCGTGATCCTTGCCATTGCCCTGTGCATGTTATGGCTGGGCGGTTTCAACGGCAAGGTGTTCGCCGCGCTGCTGCTGGCGCTGCCGCTGGCGTTCGCCGCGCTCATTTATTTCTCGCCCTATCGCATGCAGCGCGTCATCAGCTTCATGGATCCTTGGTCCGACCCATTCGGCAAGGGCTACCAGTTGAGTCACGCGCTGATCGCCTTCGGCCGCGGCGAATGGTTCGGCGTCGGCCTGGGGGGCAGCGTGGAAAAGCTGTTCTACCTGCCGGAAGCACACACCGACTTCCTGGTGGCAGTCATCGCGGAAGAATTGGGATTGATCGGCATCGCCGCAGTGATCGCGTTGTTTGCGCTGCTGGTGGTGCGCGCTTTTCAGATCGGCCGTCATGCCGCCTTCCTCGAACGCAATTTTTCCGCGCTGGCCGCGCAAGGCATTGGCGTATGGCTGGGCGTGCAGGCGATGATCAACATCGGCGTGAATATGGGCGTGTTGCCGACCAAGGGGTTGACCCTGCCGTTTCTCAGCTTCGGCGGCAGCGGCCTGGTGGTGAACTGCATCGCTGCGGCCATCCTGCTCCGCATCGACTGGGAAAACAGACGAGTTGCGCGGGGGTTACCGGTATGAAGCAGAGGACTGAGGATCGAGGACTGAGGACTGAGTGTAGTGTGCCGCTACGCGGCACGTTATCTCAAGGACGCGGCATAGCCGCGACAACGCCTCAGTCTTCAGTCCTCAGCACTCAATCCTCTAAGTCGGGAGGCTCGCGATGAGCCGCTCGATTCTGATCATGGCAGGCGGCACCGGCGGACACATCATGCCGGGGCTGGCGGTCGCCGACATCCTGCGTTCACAAGGTTGGCAAGTGACTTGGCTGGGGGCGCCGGACAGCATGGAGGCGGAGTTGGTGCCGAAGCAGGGCTATGGCATGGCCCGGGTGCGCTTCTCCGGCCTGCGCGGCAAGGGCCTGCCGCGCAAGCTGATGTTGCCATTCAATCTGCTGACCGCATTGTGGCAGAGCGCGGCGGCGATCTTCCGCCACCGCCCCGGCGTGGTGCTAGGCATGGGTGGCTACATCACTTTCCCGGGCGGGTTGATGGCGGCATTGCTGCGCCGCCCGCTGGTGATTCACGAACAGAATTCCATTGCCGGGTTGAGCAATAAAGTGCTGGCGCGCATCGCGCAGAAGACGCTGAGCGGTTTCCCCGATGTGCTGCCGCAAGCGATTTGGTGCGGCAATCCGGTGCGCAGCAGCATCGCCGCATTGCCGGAGCCACAGCAGCGCTACAGCGCGCGCAGCGGCAATCTGAACGTGCTGGTGGTGGGCGGCAGCCTCGGCGCGAAGGCGCTCAACGAGGCGCTGCCACAGGCGCTCGCATTGCTGCCGTCAGAAACCCGACCGAATGTGATTCATCAAACCGGCAAGCAGCATTTTGCGGCTGTGCAACAGTTGTACCGGCAGGCCGGTGTGCAGGCCGATATCCGCCCGTTCCTCGACGACATGGCCGGCAGCTACGCGAATGCCGACCTGGTGATCTGCCGCGCCGGCGCGCTGACCATCGCAGAGCTGGCAGCGGCGGGTGTGGCGAGCATCCTGGTGCCGTTCCCGTTTGCGGTGGACGATCACCAGACACACAACGCGCGCTTCCTGAGCGAGCGCGGTGCGGCACTGTTGCTGCCGCAAAAAGAACTGAATGCGGAAAAACTGGCGCAGTTGTTGCGCGAGTTGACCCGCGAAAAATTGCTGGCGATGGCGCAACAGGCGCGCAGCGTGGCGAAGGCGGATGCGGCACAACGGGTCGCGCAGGTTTGCGCAGAACTGGCTGAAACATGAGCTTTAAAAACGACTTTATTCACCACGAAGAGCACGAAGATCGCGAAGGACCTTCTGTGGGATTTTCTTTTTTGCACACCACCCGCAAAGGGAATGCTTGTCTTAAAGAAATTTCTCCGCTTTTCTTCGTGTGCTTCGTGCTCTTCGTGGTGCAAGCGAGGTTTTCAGGATGAAGCATAAAGTCAAACATCTCCATTTCGTCGGCATCGGCGGTTCGGGCATGAACGGCATCGCCGAGGTGTTGCTGAACCTCGGCTTCCAGGTCAGCGGTTCCGACCTCGGCGAAAACGTAGCCACGCAACGCCTCAGGCAACTCGGCGCGACGGTGTATCTCGGTCATGCCGAACAGCATCTCACCAACGCTGATGTGGTGGTCATTTCGACTGCGGTCGGCAAGGACAACCCCGAAGTGCTCGCGGCGCGCGCGCGCCGCATTCCGGTGGTGCCGCGCGCGATGATGCTCGCAGAGCTGATGCGCCTGCGCCAGGGCATCGCGGTGGCGGGCACGCACGGCAAGACCACTACCACTTCGCTGGCCGCCAGCGTGCTGGCCAAGGGTGGTTTCGACCCCACCTTCGTAATCGGCGGCAAACTCAACAGCAGCGGCGCCAATGCCCGGCTCGGTACCGGCGAATTCATCGTCGCCGAGGCCGACGAATCGGATGCGTCGTTCCTGTATTTGCAGCCGATCATCGCGGTGATCACCAACATCGACGCCGACCACATGGAGAACTACGGTCACGATTTCGGCAGGCTCAAACAGGCGTTCGTGGATTTCGTCGAGCATCTGCCGTTCTACGGCATGGCGATGCTGTGCATCGATGATGCCAACGTGCGCGAAATTCTGCCGCGCATCAGCAAGCCGGTATGCACTTATGGGCTCGGCGAGGGCGCGATGATCCGCGCGGTCAACGTGCGCCATCAGGGCGGGCAGATGCGCTTCACCGCCGAATGCCGCCAGAACGGAATTCCCAAGGATCTGGACATCACGCTGAATCTGGCCGGGACGCACAATGTGCTGAATGCGCTCGCCGCAATCGCGATCGCTTTGGAGGTGTGCGTGGCGGATGACGCGATCGTTGCCGCGCTGGCCGAGTTCCAGGGTGTCGGGCGACGGTTTCAGCGCTACGGGGAAATTGGCTTGCTTGGTAGTGTGGGGAGTTCACCCTCTCCTCAATCCTCTCCCTTGCAGGGCGAGGAGGCAATCGATACCTCTTCCAAGAACGGAAGAGGTAGTTTTACTTTAATCGACGACTACGGCCATCATCCGGTGGAAATGGCGGCCACGCTGGCGGCGGCGCGTGGCGCATTCCCCGGCAGACGGATGGTGCTGGCTTTTCAGCCGCACCGCTACACGCGCACCCGCGATTTGTTCGAGGACTTCGTCAAGGTGTTGTGCGGCGTGGACGCGCTGCTGCTGGCGGAAGTGTATGCGGCGGGAGAGCCGCCCATCATCGCGGCGGACGGGCGCGCACTGATGCATGCGTTGCGTGTCGCCGGGCAGGACAAGACGGTATTCGTCGAGAACATTCAAGATATGCCGCAGGCCATCATGCAGATGGCGCGCGACGGCGATGTGGTGATCACGATGGGAGCGGGCTCGATCGGCGGCGTGCCGGGTGCGCTGATGCAAATGAACAACAAGCCATGAACATGAGCGAACCGAAACAGTTCAGGACGGAAGGTCTGCGCGGCGAAATGCGCTGCGATGTGCCGATGAGCAAGCACACCAGCTGGCGCGCTGGCGGCGTGGCCGAGCGCATGTACCAGCCCGCCGATCTCGACGATCTGCTGGTGTTCCTGCGCGGCTTGCCATCCGACGAGCCGCTGCATGTAGTGGGTCTGGGTAGCAACCTGCTGGTGCGCGACGGCGGCTTGCGCGGCACGGTGTTGCTGCTGCACGGCGCACTGGGCGGTTTGCGCCTCGAAGCAGACGGCTCGGTCTATGTCGAGGCCGGCGTGCCGGGCGCGAAGCTGGCGCGCTTCGCTGCATTGCACAACCTGCGCGGTGCGGAATTCTTCGCCGGCATCCCAGGCACGGTCGGCGGCATGCTGGCGATGAACGCCGGCTGCTACGGCAGCGAGACTTGGCAGAAGGTGCTGCGCGTATCGGTGGTTGACCGGAGCGGCGCGCTGCACTTGCGCACGGCGGACGAATATGAAATCGGCTATCGATCGGTGAAGAGGATTCAGGATGCGGGATGCAGGATGCAGGAAGGGTCTGAATCCCGACCTCTGAATCCTGAATCCTCGGAGTTCTTTGTCGCCGCATGGCTGAAGTTCGAGAAAGACGATGGCGGCAGCGCGCGGCAGGAGATCAGGGAGTTGCTGTCGAAGCGCAGCGCCAGCCAGCCGCTGAACCTGCCGAATGCCGGATCGGTATTCCGCAACCCGCCGGGCGATCATGCGGCGCGGTTGATCCAGCAATGCGGCCTGAAGGGCAGGCGCATCGGCGGCGCGCAGGTGTCGGAGAAGCATGCCAACTTCATCGTGAACACCGGTGGGGCGACGGCAGCGGATATCGAGAATCTGATTAGCGAAGTGCGGACCGTGGTGCTGCAACAGACCGGCATCGACCTGCATCCGGAAGTAAGGATTATCGGGGAGTGGAAAGTGGGGAGTGGGAAGTCGGAAGTGGGAGAAGGTTCTCCCACTGAGGCACGAAGTGCCGATCCACTCACCAGTCAGGACAAGACAGGATGAATAATTTCGGAAAAGTTGCGGTGCTGTTCGGCGGCAAATCCGCCGAGCGCGAAGTGTCGCTGAAGAGCGGCGCGGCGGTACTCGCTGCGCTGAAACGCAGCGGCGTGGATGCGCATGCGTTCGACCCGGCGATGCAGAACCTGCAGGCCTTGCGCGACGAAGGTTATGACCGCGCCTTCATCGCGCTGCACGGGCGTTTCGGCGAAGACGGCACGGTGCAGGGCGCGCTGGAATTGCTGGGCATTCCCTACACCGGCAGCGGCGTGCTGGCCTCCGCGCTGGGTATGGACAAGTGGCGCACCAAGCTGGTGTGGCAGGCGGCAAATTTGCCCGTGCCGAATTACGCGCTGCTCGATGCGCACAGCGACTGGGCGGGCGTCGTGCAACATCTGGGCTTGCCGCTGTTCGTCAAACCGGCCAACGAAGGTTCCAGCGTCGGCATCAGCAAGGTGAAGGTGCTCGGCGAATTGCGCGGCGCTTATCAGGCAGCCGCGAAACACGACCCGCTGGTGATCGCGGAAAGTTTTATCGGCGGCGGCGAATACACCGTGGCAATTCTCGGCGAACAGACGTTGCCCACGATCAAAATCGAGCCGGCCAACGAGTTCTACGACTACGACGCGAAATACCTGCGCGACGACACCCGTTACCTGTGCCCATGCGGCCTGGGCGCGGCGCAGGAAGCCGAGATGCAGCGGCTGGCCAAACAGGCGTTCGCGCTGATCGGCGGGCAAGGCTGGGGGCGGGTGGATTTCCTGATGGACGAAACGGGCAAGCCCTACCTGCTGGAAGTGAACACCTCGCCGGGGATGACCGATCACAGCCTGGTACCGATGGCGGCGCGCCAGGCCGGCATCAGCTTCGAACAATTGGTGGTGAAGATATTGGGGTTGGCGCATGTGGGATAACGCCATCCTACTGAGGAATATTGCCAGCACGCTGCTCGCCGCCAGCACGCTGGCGGCATTGTACGGAGCGATCCATTACACCGTGCACCTGCCGGGCCTGTTGCCGTTGCACAGCGTGCGCCTGAGCGCAGCGCCACAACGGGTGATTGCGGAAGATGTGTTGCAGGCAGTGCGCGGTGAAGTGAACGGCAACTTCTTCACCGTGGATATCGAGCAGTTGCGGCAAGCGCTGGAAAAACTGCCGTGGGTGCGCAGCGTCAGTATTCGCCGCGAGTTTCCGGATCGGCTGACGGTGGCGCTGGAAGAGCATCAGGCAGTGGCGCGCTGGAATGGCGCGGCGCTGGTGAATACCCACGGCGAGGTGTTTGACGCATTC
Source organism: Gallionella sp. (assembly GCA_024654105.1). Classification (GTDB taxonomy): domain Bacteria; phylum Pseudomonadota; class Gammaproteobacteria; order Burkholderiales; family Gallionellaceae; genus Gallionella. Next base: position 15,007 of record JANLID010000181.1, read on the forward strand.
AGCGAAGCGCAACTGCCGGAGTTCATCAGCCAGGACGGTGATTCATTCGAGGTCGCGCAGCGCTATGGCGAATTCCGCCAGCAGCTTGCCGCGCTGAATTTGCAGGTGGCGCAGCTTGCCTTGTCGCCGCGCCATGCATGGCAATTGCGTCTGAGCAACGGCATGGTGCTGGAGCTGGGGCGCGAAGAGATGCAGCAGCGCCTGGCGCGCTTCGTGACGGTATACCCGTACAGCCTGGCTACACAGAGGATAGAGGGCAGAGGGCAGAGGGCAGAGGGGGCGGTGGCATATGTTGACCTGCGCTACCGCAACGGGTTTGCCATCAGGCGGATGGCGGAAGATAGAAAACTGGGGGCTGAAAGTTGAAGATATTGAGAATTGAGGGCGAAAGGAAGATGACGGGGAATAGACAGGTTTTTCTGTCCTCTGATGAAACAACTAGCCATTCGACTAGGCTGGCAAACAACGCCAGCCAAGTCGCTGGTTATGTTTTCTGTCCTCTGATGGAACAACTAGCCATTCGACTAGGCTGGCAAACAACGCCAGCCAAGTCGCTGGTTATGTCTTCTGGAGCGGAGCGCGAGCGATGAGCAGAAACAAGGAAACTAAAAACCTGGTGGTCGGACTGGATATCGGTACATCCAAAATCGTGGCGATTGTCGGCGAGATCAAGCCCGACGGCATGCTGGAGGTGATCGGCATGGGCATGCACGAATCCGATGGCATGAAGAAAGGCATGGTGGTCAACATCGAAGCCACGGTGGGCGCAATTCAGCGCGCGCTGGAGGAGGCCGAACTGATGGCCGATTGCAAAATCCACGAAGTTCATACCGGCATTGCCGGCAGCCACATCCGCGGCATCAACTCGCGCGGCATGGTGAAGATCAAGGAGAAAGAGGTCGTGTCGACCGACATCGAGCGAGTGGTCGAAACTGCCAGCTCGATCAGCCTGCCGGGCGACCAGCAGATCCTGCATATTCTCGAACAGGAGTTCAGCATCGACGGCCAGGACGGCATCAAGAAGCCGCTCGGCATGAGTGGCATGCGCCTGGATGTCGAGGTGCATATTGTCAGCGGCGCGGTGGCGGCAGTGCAGAACATCATGAAATGCATCCACCGCTGCGGGCTGGAGGTCAATGAGTTGATCCTGCAGCCGCTGGCTTCGAGCAAGGCGGTGCTCGAAGAAGATGAAAAAGAACTGGGCGTGTGCCTTGTGGATATCGGCGGCGGCACCACCGACATCGCGGTATTTACCGGCGGCGCGATCCGCCATACCGCCGTAATCCCGATTGCCGGCGACCAGATTACCAACGATATCGCGATGGCGCTGCGCACCCCGACGCAGGATGCCGAAGATATCAAGATCAAACATGGTTGCGCACTGCGCCAACTGGCCGATGACGGCGTGATTGAAGTGCCCGGCGTGGGTGAACGCGGGCCGCGCATGTTGTCGCGCCAGACGCTGGCCGAGGTGATCGAACCGCGCGTCGAGGAATTATATTCGCTGGTGCAGCAGGAATTGCGCCGCAGCGGTTTCGAGGATTTGCTGTCGTCCGGCATCGTGATTACCGGCGGCAGCAGTGCCATGCAGGGCATGGTCGAGCTGGGTGAAGAGATTTTCCATATGCCGGTGCGTCTGGGCACCCCGAAATATGTCGGCGGGTTGTCCGACGTAGTGAAGACGCCACGCATGGCGACCGGCGTCGGGTTGTTGCTGTACGGTCTGGAGCATTTTCAGCGCAATGAGGAGACGCGTATGCAATCAGGTTCGTTTGGCGATGTGCTGGCAAGGATGAAGGCCTGGTTTCAGGGGAACTTTTAGCAGGTTGTGGTTGGCAGGTTCAGGGTTGGTTTGTAATTACTAATAGGAGGAAATGATGGCGTTCGAACTAATGGAAGCAGAAACACAAGACGCGGTGATCAAGGTGATCGGGGTGGGCGGCTGCGGAGGTAATGCCGTAGACCACATGATTGAGCAAGGCGTGCAAGGAGTCGAGTTCATCGTCATCAACACCGACTCGCAAGCGCTCAAACGCAGCAAGGCGCGCTCTCAGTTGCAGATCGGCATGGCGATCACCAAAGGGCTGGGCGCAGGTGCCAAACCGTCGATTGGTCAGGCGGCGGCCGAGGAGGACCGTGAACGCATCAAGGAGATGATCAGCGGTGCGCATATGGTGTTCATCACCGCCGGCATGGGCGGAGGCACCGGGACGGGCGCTGCGCCGATCATCGCGCAAATCGCCCGCGAACTGGACATCCTGACCGTGGCGGTGGTCACCAAGCCGTTTGCTTACGAAGGCAACCGGATGCGCTTTGCCAAGGCCGGCATCGAGGCTTTGCACGAGCATGTCGATTCGCTGATCATCGTGCCGAATTCCAAGCTGATGGAGGTGCTGGGCTGCGATGTCACCGTGCCGGAAGCGTTCAAGGCTGCCAACGGCGTGCTGCAGGGCGCGGTCGCGGGCATCGCCGAGGTGATCAACGTGCCGGGTCTGATCAACGTGGACTTTGCCGATGTGCGCACCGTAATGTCGGAAAACGGCATGGCGATGATGGGTTCCGCGATTGCTTCCGGCCCGGATCGTGCGCGTGCCGCTGCAGAGCGCGCCATTGCCAGCCCGCTGCTGGAAGATGTGGATATGTCCGGCGCGCGCGGCGTGCTGGTGAACATTACATCGTCCAGCCAATTGAAACTGAAGGAGCTGGAAGAGGTGATGGAATGCGTCAAATTCGCCGCAGAAGAGGCGACGGTCATTGTCGGCTCGGTATTTGACGAGGCAATGGGCGACGAATTGCGCGTGACGGTCGTGGCGACCGGGCTGGGCGCGCCGCGCATCAAAAAACCGGAGGTGGTCTATCGCAGCAATGAAGAAGCCGGGCAGCGCACCGGCACGGACAATCAGTTGATTGCCAATTCCGGCATTGACTATACCAAGCTGGATACGCCTACCGTGATACGAACCGGCCGCAGGGAGCAGATTGAAGCAATGGAAAAATCCGGAGCGGATACTTACGATATCCCGACATTTTTGCGCAAACAGGCGGATTAAATTCAGGGCTCAAGGACTGAGCAAAACTAGCCGGGGGTGCTTTTTCAACCCTCAGTCCTCGCCCTTGTCGTGAGCTTTTGATCTATCCGGTTTTGTAGCATGCAATCTGTCTGGTCGTCCTATTGCTCAGGCGCCACCGTTCCCTGTAGCGACGCCATCTCTTTGATGGCCTGTTCCATAGCGGCCTGGTCGCCAGATTGTTGGGCCTGCTCAATCTTCTTGCCGACT
>JANLID010000182.1 GCA_024654105.1 Gallionella sp.
AACCCAATCCGCAAAAGCTCATCACCGAATTGGTCGGCAAGGATTACATCGCCCTCACGCAAATGCCCGGTTACGCCAGCGAGGCAGGCTGGAAGAGTGAAGCCGAGCGCGATACCTTCATCCAGAAAAACCGCCTGCGCTTTCTGCGCGATTACCAGAAGCGTGCCGTGCAGGCGATACAGGATGCTGTTGCTGAAGGCCAAAGCCGCTTCCTGTTCGAAATGGCCACCGGCACCGGCAAGACGCTCACCGCCGCAGCCGTTATCAAGCTGTTTCTCCGCACTGGCAATGCTCGCCGTGTGCTGTTTCTGGTGGATCGGTTGGAACTCGAAGACCAGGCCAACAAAGCTTTTACTCTTCTACTCAAGAATGATTACACCTCGGTCATCTACAAGGAGCGCCGCGACGAATGGCGCAAGGCCGAAATTGTTGTGACCACGGTGCAGTCGCTGCTTTTTAACGACAAATACAAGCGGCTGTTTTCGCCCACCGATTTTGATTTGGTGATTTCCGATGAAGCGCACCGTTCCATCGGCGGCAATGCCCGCGCCGTGTTCGAGTACTTCGTCGGCTACAAGCTCGGCCTCACTGCCACACCGCGCGACTACCTGAAGAAATTCGATGCCAGCAAGCCTTCCACACGCGACCCGCGTGAACAGGAACGTCGCCTGCTGCTCGACACTGATCGCACCTTTGGCTGCGAGAGCGGTCAGCCTACTTATCGTTACTCGCTGCTCGACGGCGTGCGCGACGGCTTCCTGATTAACCCGATGGTGGTGGATGCACGCACCGACATTACCACCCAACTGCTTTCCGACAAGGGTTATGCTGCTGCCGCGCCCAACCCGGAAGGCGAAGCCGCCGAAGAAACCTTTTTCCAAAAGGATTTTGAAAAGAAGTTTTTCTCGGAAGCCACCAACCGCTTGTTCTGCGAGACGTTCCTGAAAAATGCCTTGCATGATCCGATCAGCAACGAAATTGGCAAGTCTGTTGTGTTCGCCGTCAGCCAGAACCACGCTGCCAAGCTCACCCAAACCCTTAACGAGTTGGCCGGCATCCTCCACCCCGGAAAATACCAATCCGATTTCGCCGTGCAGGTCACTTCGCTGATTCCCGGCGCCCAGCAATACACCATCAACTTCAACAATAATAACCTGCTCGGTTCAGCCAATTTTCTCGATGGTTACAAGACCAGCAAGGCGCGTGTTTGTGTCACGGTGGGCATGATGACCACCGGCTATGACTGCCCGGACATTCTCAACCTCGGCCTGATGCGCCCGATCTTTTCGCCCTCCGATTTTGTGCAGATCAAGGGGCGCGGCACGCGCAAGCACGATTTTCTGGAACAGCTTTTCGACAAGACGCTGAAAGAGCAGATCGGCAAGCAGGACAAAACCCGCTACAAGCTCTTCGACTTCTTCGCCAACTGCGAATACTTCGAGGAGAAATTCAATTACGACGAAGTTCTGAAACTGCCGCGTCCCGGTGCTGGCGGGGAAGGGCCGGAACCTCCGCCGCCTCTGGAGCAATATACCTACACCGGCGCGGATGCGGTCAAGCTGTTTGCCGAGCAGGTGGTCGGCGCGCAGGGCATGAAAATCGACCGCATGTTCTTCGAAGGCTTCGAGAGCACCGTCAAGGCCAATCCCATGTTGCAGCAGCAAGTGGAAAACGAACAGTGGGATCAGGCCATCGACTACGTCACCACGCACCTGTTCGACAAACCTGCCGAGTTCTACAATCTGGACAAACTGCGCCGTGCCGCCGGAGTGGATCGCCGCCTGACATTGCGCGAGATTCTGGAAAAGATTTTCGGCCTGATCCCCTACTTCAAGGCCAAGGACGAACTGCTCGACGATGAATTCCAGAAATTCCTGCTCGATGCATCGACCGATGACATCGAAAAGCAGGCCGGCAAGATTGTCGCCATGAAATACTTCTTCAAGGCCTACGCCACCGATGGCCGCCTGCGCGACATCCTCGACAACAAGCGCCTGACCGACCTCAACGTCAATCCCGCTTTCGGTATGGCCGATTTCAAGGCCGTGCCCAAGGAATGGCGCGACAAGATACCGGAGTACGTGAAAGACTACGTGCCATTGAACCAATTCATGACGTAAACTTGCAACCACTTGACCATTTACGGAGGCCATCATGCATGCAACCTATCAGATCAAGCCGGAAGAATTGAACGAAAAGTTTCTGCAGTCAATCAAGACGCAGTTTCAAAACAGGACCATCGAAATCGCCGTATCGGATGTGCCCGCAACGGAAGCGGTGGGCAACGAGCCGCGCAAGGCAGGGGTGCTCAAGGGGCGCATCAAAATGAGCGCTGACTTCAATGCGCCTCTGGCAGATTTTGCCGAGTACCAACCGTGAAGCTGCTGCTGGATACGCATATCCTGCTCTGGTATCTGGAGGGGCATCCCAGTCTCCCGGAAACACAACGCCTGAAAATCGAAGATCGCCGCAATCAGGTCGCGGTGAGCGCGGTCAGTTTGTGGGAGATGGCCATCAAGATTTCGATCGGCAAACTCGAGC
>JANLID010000199.1 GCA_024654105.1 Gallionella sp.
CCACCAGTATCCAGCGAAAGCCCGCCAGCAGCCGATCTCGTTGCACATCGGCTTCGTCATCAAGCAAGCCATCGCCATGTAACAATGCGGTCGCTTCGAGCAGGAGTTTCCTGAAGTCATCATCATCCGTTTTATTCGTCCGCCCAGCAAAACTTGCGCCTGCCAAACGCATGGCTAAGCCGTGCAAAGTGAGCACGGTGACCCCGCGCGCATCGTCACCAATCAAGGCGCGAAGGCGCAGACGAATCTGCACAGCGGCGTGGCGGTTGTAGGCCAGCGCGACGATGCCATGCGGATTTTCGCGCCGCACCCGCACCAAATAGGCGATGCGATGCACAAGCGCTCTCGTCTTGCCCGAGCCAGGCCCGGCCAGCACCAATACGTTGGTCGTTTCCCTTTCATCAGCCACAATATTTTGTTGATGCTTGTTATCCAGACTCTCGACAATTTCATGCCAGGATTTTGGCGTGGTCTGGCGGGTTAATTCCTTCTCCCGGTCAGGTAGCCAACGGCGCAAAAATTCCTCCTGTTGCAGGCTGAAATAATCCATGGTCAGGTGCAAGGCATCCGCTATAGCGGTTAATCCGCGCTGCACATATTCGGCCATCACATGAATCTGGATGACTTGCTCGTCATAATAAAGCTTGAGCGGCGCGAACTCCGATTGGGAAAATTGATTTTTCCAGTTATCACCAAGTCGTATCGTCATCGCGCTGCGGAATACAGCCAGCCCCTTATTAAGACGAATGATTTCCTGCTCATGCAACCAGAGCAAAGCGTGATCCAGACATTTTTGTGGATTCTTGATTTCAGTCTTGAGCAACATATCCGCGCCCAGCGCCGCCAACAGCTTCCCCAAAGTAGTTTTAGCCAGCAAGTCCACGCCTTTGCTGCCTTGTGGAAGACTGCTGATCAGATGATCCAGCAAACAATTAGCCGCGTTACGTCGTAGTTGTGCCGTTTTGTCGAGGTCTTTCCATTCGCGATTCAGGGTGATGCGCAGGCTATCGTTATCCACTCTTTTCAATGACAGACTGCCCACGTTATTGGATTCGTTTCGTCCATCGGCGGACAGGCTTTTCAGGAGGCGGCGCAAAGTCTCAGGGTGAGCACCAACATGGCCTGCATCCTTCAGGTGTTGACTGGCGACACGTAACAGTAAAGTAGAGTGCTCGCCTTTACCCGAGTCGGGCGCGCTCTGGCGCAACTCCTTGATTAGCGCTTCTTCAAGCAGTGCCGCCGCCTCGAAGCGTTTCTTCGATGCGCGCTCAACGCCAACGTGAACATAAGCGGTAAGCGCCGTGTCATTGCTGGCGATGCCAAGCTGTTCGAGATCGGTAAAGGCAGCGCGGATCTTCTCTGAAGAGAGGCGTGCGATTCCCATCAACTCGTCAGTCGAAATTCCTTCATCGGGGTCGGCTGAAATCAAGGCATCGACAATGGCCAGCAATTGTTGTTTGTAGAATTCTGGAAGGGGTTTGCCTGCAAGCTTGCTGCGAGCATCTTCAAGCGATGCTACCCGCAGCGAAGAGGGAAAAATTTGCACCAGATTTTCTTCCCGCGTCAGTAGTTGCGCCTCTTCCAGCCAGGAAACAGCCGTGCGCACCCGCGTGTCATCGGTGGTGGAATCGCGCTCGAAAGCGGTATCCTCATCCTCCGCCAATATCTCGCCCGGCGTAGCGATGACTTCGCCGCCCGCTTTGCCATCCTTGCGTTTTTTCCTGTCGAGATTACGCAAGGATTTGAGAATGATCTGAATTTCCTTGCGGGTCAGCCGCGAGCGGGCCGACATGCCGAATTGCCGTTCCACATCTTCCGGTGTGTAGAGCAAAACGCAGCGCGCAGGCGAGCGGTCGCGTCCGGCGCGGCCCGCTTCCTGCAAATAGTTTTCCAGTGAGCCGGGAATGTCAGCGTGGATAACCAGACGCACATCCGGCTTGTCGATGCCCATGCCAAAAGCGTTGGTGGCGGCCATCACACGCAACTCGCCCCGGATGAACGCTTCCTGTACGGCTTTCTTCATCTCCGGTTGCAGGCCAGCGTGGAAATGGCTGGCCGCCAGCCCTTTCTCCTTCAGAAAGGCGGCGACTTCCTCGGTCTGTTTCCGCGTGGCGCAATAAACAATCACGCCTCCCGGTGTTTCAGCAGGCAAATACGTTTCGATCAATTGGTGGATATGCGCAAACTTGGCGGATGGGGAGGTTTGTATCACATCAAATTCAAGGTTCTCCCGACGCGCGCCGCCATCAATACATTGCAGTGTTATGCCGACTTTTTTATCGAAGTAGGCAAGGATGTCGGCCATCACATCAGGCTTGGCTGTGGCGGTAAGGCCAAGCACCGGCGGCACTTTTCCTTCACCAGCTTTCTCCTTGATAAAGCGCCCGACGTAGCGGTAATCTGGGCGGAAGTCATGGCCCCACTTGGAAAGACAGTGCGCCTCGTCTAGCACCCAGGAACCGATTTCGCGTTGCGCCAATACTTTTCTCAGCGACTTGTTGCGCAACTGTTCCGGCGAGACGATGAGAATGCCGATGTCGCCCAGCCGCACACGACCCAGCACATCGGCGCGCTCCGGCATCGAAAGCAGGCCATTCAATGCCGCGCACACCCCATTGTGTTTAGAAAGCCCCGCGACCTGATCGGCCATCAATGCTACAAGTGGTGAAATGACAACAGTGAGCGCGCCCGTTTTTTCGAATCGCGAAAGCGCCGGAATCTGATAGCACAGCGACTTGCCCGTGCCGGTAGGCAAAATACCCAGCACATGCTGTCCAGCCATCGCTGCTTCTATAATTTTTTGCTGTAGGGGCTCACCGGTTTTCGGATCGGCAGGCTCCGGGCGAAATCCCTGATGTCCGAACCAACGCGTTAATTGTTTCCTCGCATCGTGATGTTCGCAACACCACCGGCAAGATGGATCGGTGCAGGCGGTGTCGCGCAGCCGCCGGATGATCTCGCCCGACTCAGGGAACTGGTGGCGTACCCAGGGCGGCATTACCGAATTGCCACCCGCTACCGAGAGCCAAGCCAATGCATAGGCGAGCGGCCAGCCGTTGTGCGTCGCTTCATCAAGAATTTGACGATGTTGAGTTATGCATGCCTGCCCATCCAGGCACAGAGCAATTGCAGCATGTGCACCATCTGAAGATGGCCGCAGTTTGTTGCGTAACCTGGTGAAAAACCGGTTTGTGCCGCTAACGGTTTCATCCTGCGTAGTCAGCCAGTGCCACGCGGTAAGCAAATGCGGAGCGCTCGCGTTCAGCGCCTTGAGCGCTTCGTGTTGGTCACGAAAAACATCGAGTGCCAGTTGGGCATCTTTCAACGGATCGTTTAGATGGCCGCCTTGCAGCCTTCCATCCTGATAGTGTTTTACCAAGTGGTGGTATGGATTGCGCGGAAAAGCCAGCGGATTCAGCCAAAGGGTGTCAACGGCAGGCTTGCTGTGCAAACGCAGATCGGGGCGTGCCGCTTTCAGGTGGGGTAAGTCGAAACGAATCAGATTGTGGCCTAGCAGAAAAGCAACATCGTCGGCGAGAGAGTCAAGACGATTCAGCGCGTCATCCAAATCGCCGCGATCAAAGCTGATGGATTCACTATTATCACCACGTACTGCACCGAATTGGTAAATACGGAGGTCTTTTTTTCCAATCTCAAGATCAATAGAAAGACATTGAGGAGCAAAATCATCAGACATCAGTCTTGCTCCTCATGAAGTTCCATATTCAATGTGCCTCATCCTAATTCTTCCCTTCGCCCAACTCCACCTGCCATGGCACATTCAGAATTAAAGGTTCCAACAGAATTAAAGGTTCCCAGAATTAAAGGTTCCAGGCTCAAATTAAATCCATTCAGCGGCAGGTCGCGGGCGCGGGCGTCCAGGCTGGCGGTTAAAAGCAGGATGGGGGCAGCGGATTTCTGAATCATGCTGCACCCCTATGCCCCTATGACGGTGGAATGACAGATTTTGGCTTTAATGCTGCCCCTGTTAATTTAAGCTTCGTCAGCGGTATCGGTGGGTGATTTTAGCTGGTTTCCAACTTGGAATTCTGTTGGATTTGATTTTCAGGCGCAGTCGCAAGGAACTGATAGAAC
>JANLID010000228.1 GCA_024654105.1 Gallionella sp.
TCCCACTCAATGGTCGCTGGGGGTTTGCCGGAGATGTCGTAGACGACGCGGTTGATGCCGCGCACTTCGTTGATGATGCGGTTGGAGACTTTGCCCAGCAGATTGTATGGCAGGTGTGCCCAGTGCGCGGTCATGAAGTCCTGAGTCTGCACCGCACGCAATGCCACCACCCATTCGTGGGTGCGGCCGTCGCCCATCACGCCGACGCTCTTGACCGGCAGGAATACGGTGAAAGCCTGCGAGGTTTTTTCGTACCAGGACTTGCCGTCTTCATCTTTGGTGCCGTTCAGCTCTTCGATGAAGATCGCATCGGCGCGGCGCAACAGATCGGCGTACTCGCGTTTTACTTCGCCGAGGATACGCACCCCGAGGCCGGGGCCGGGAAACGGATGGCGGTATACCATGCCGTGTGGCAGTCCCAATGCGATGCCCAATTCGCGCACTTCATCCTTGAACAGTTCACGTAGCGGCTCGAGCAGCTTGAGATGCAGGCTTTCCGGCAGGCCGCCGACGTTGTGGTGCGATTTGATGGTGTGGGCTTTTTTGGTCTTTGCGCTGGCTGATTCGATCACGTCCGGATAGATAGTGCCTTGCGCCAGCCACTTGGCCTGCGGCAATTTCTTGGCTTCGCGCTGGAACACTTCGACAAACTCACGCCCAATGATTTTGCGCTTTTTCTCCGGGTCGGTCACACCGGTCAGATGCTGCAAAAACTCCGCGCTGGCATCGACGTGGATAACTTTCATGTGCAGATGGCTGGCAAATGTTTCCATCACCTGCTCCGCTTCGTTCAGGCGCAGCAGGCCATTGTCCACGAACACGCAGGTCAACTGGTCGCCAATGGCGCGATGGATCAGCGCCGCCGCGACCGAGGAATCCACCCCGCCGGACAGTCCCAGGATCACTTCGTCGCCGCCAACCTGGGCGCGAATCTTTTCCACCGCTTCACCGATATAGTTCGGCATGTTCCAGTCCTGTCCGCAACCGCAGATGTCGTGCACGAAGCGCCCGAAAATGGCCTTGCCCTGACAGGTGTGAGTGACTTCAGGATGGAACTGCACTCCATAAAAATTGCGCGCCTCGTCCGCCATCGCCGCAAACGGCGTGGTATCGTTTGAGGCGATCACCGAAAAGCCCGGTGGAAGTTTAGTTACCTTGTCGCCATGGCTCATCCACACGTCGAGCAGTCCGTAATTTTGAGTATTAGTCTTATCCTGAATGCCGTTGAGCAGTCTGGAATGGCCGTGCGCGCGAATCTCGGCATAACCGAATTCGCGCACCTTGCCGCTTTCGACCTTGCCCCCAAGCTGCACCGCCATGGTTTGCATGCCGTAGCAAATGCCCAGTACCGGCACACCCAATTCAAACACCACTTGCGGAGCCTTCGGCGTCTCGTCTTCATACACCGAATTCGGCCCGCCAGAGAGGATGATGCCCGCCGGGTTAAACGCGCGAATAAATTCTGCATCCACATCGTAAGGATGCAGTTCGCAATAGACGTGGGCTTCACGGACGCGACGTGCAATCAGTTGGGTGTACTGTGAGCCAAAGTCGAGAATGAGGATTTTTTTGTGCATGTTTAAAGCCTGGGACATGTTTAAAGCCTGGGAAGAGTGAAGGGAGAAGGGATCGCGCCTGCGGCGCTCAAGGGTGAAGAGGTGGCGGTTTTACTCTTCCACCTTCTCCCTTCCCGGTTAGTCGATATGGTAATTCGGCGCTTCCTTGGTGATTTGCACGTCGTGCACATGCGACTCGCGGATGCCGGACGAGGTGATCTCGACGAATTCGGCCTTGGTGTGCATGGTGGCGATGTCGGCGCAACCGAGGTAGCCCATGCTGGCGCGCAGGCCGCCCATTAGTTGATGGATCACCGCCAGCACGCTGCCCTTGTAAGGTACGCGACCTTCGACGCCTTCAGGTACCAGCTTATCCTGATTGCTTTCGCCTTCCTGAAAATAGCGGTCGCTGGAGCCCTGCTGCATCGCGCCCAGGCTGCCCATGCCGCGGTAGGATTTGTAGGAACGGCCTTGAAAAAGCTCGATTTCGCCCGGTGATTCCTCGGTTCCTGCGAACAAGCCGCCGAGCATCACGGTATGTGCGCCCGACGCGATGGCCTTGGCGATGTCGCCGGAATAACGGATACCGCCGTCGGCAATCAATGGCACTCCCGTCCCCTGCAAAGTTTTCGCCACATTTTGAATTGCGGCGATCTGCGGCATGCCGACACCCGCGACGATGCGCGTAGTGCAAATCGATCCGGGACCGATGCCGACTTTCACGCCGTCCGCGCCGTGATCCAGCAGCGCCTGTGCCGCCCCGCCGGTGGCGATATTGCCGCCGATCACTTCAACCTGCGGAAAATTATCCTTCACCCATTTGACGCGATCCAGCACGCCCTGAGAATGGCCGTGCGCGGTATCCACCACGATCACGTCCACCCCTGCTTCGGCCAGTAGCGCGACTCGTTCTTCCGTGCCCTCGCCCACCCCGACTGCCGCGCCAACACGCAGACGCCCCTGGCTATCCTTGCAAGCCAGCGGGTGCTCGCTGGATTTGAGAATATCTTTCACCGTCATCAAGCCGCGCAGTTCAAATGCATCGTTGACCACCAATACGCGCTCGATGCGATGCTGGTGCATCAGGTTGCGCGCTTCGTCCAGGCTGGCGTTTTCCTTGACGGTAATCAGCCGCTCGCGCGAGGTCATGATGTTCCGGATCGGCTGATCCAAATTACTCTCGAAACGCAGGTCGCGGTTGGTCACGATGCCGACCAGTTGCTTGCCCTGCACTACCGGCAAACCGGAAATTTTGTGCTGACGCGTCAGCGCCAACACATCGCGGACAGTCATGTCCGGCGTAATGATGATGGGATCTTTGACCACGCCGCTTTCAAAACGCTTGACTTTGGCGACCTTGACCGCCTGCGCCTGTGCCGACATGTTTTTATGCACGATGCCGATACCACCCTCTTGCGCCAGCGCAATCGCCAAGCGTGATTCCGTGACGGAATCCATTGCGGCTGACAACAAGGGGATATTCAGGCTGATGTTGCGAGTAAGCTGGGTGCGCAGACTGACGTTGCGCGGCAACACATTGGAATAGGCAGGAACGAGCAGAACGTCGTCAAAGGTTAGTGCTTTTTGAATGATGCGCATGAAACAACCCCCGGCAAAGGGCGCATTATATAGCAAAGTCATGCTGGCAATTTGAGTGTACAGGAGGCGGGGTGCGATTCAAACTGATGTGTTCAGTCATGCGGCCTTTCTGACCTGATTCCAACAGTTGTCCCATTGCTTGTTTGCCCGATTCGGGCGC
>JANLID010000230.1 GCA_024654105.1 Gallionella sp.
GCACCAGCAAATGTGTGGTGGCATGCAAGGTCTGGGAGAAGGTGAGTTGTGCTAGCATTGCGTCCTCTAAATTAAGTCATTCAGGCCGTGATTATACGGGCTTCGCCATGCGCCAATATCTAGATTTAATGCAACATGTGCTGCGCCACGGCACAAAAAAATCTGACCGCACCGGCACCGGCACGGTCAGCGTGTTCGGCCACCAGATACGCTTCAACCTGCAAGACGGTTTTCCGCTGGTCACCACCAAGAAGTGCCATTTGAAGTCCATCATCCACGAACTATTGTGGTTCTTGCAGGGCGGCACCAACATCAAGTATCTCAAGGACAATGGCGTCAAAATATGGGACGAATGGGCGGACGGGAATGGCGACCTTGGCCCGGTGTACGGCAAGCAATGGCGCTCATGGGCTGCGCCCGGCGGCCGTGTGATCGACCAGATTTCAGAGATCATCACGCAGATCAGGAAGAACCCCGATTCGCGCCGCCTGATTGTATCGGCGTGGAACGTCGGCGACCTCGACCAGATGGCACTGGCACCCTGTCATGCGTTCTTCCAGTTCTACGTTGCGGATGGGAAACTTTCCTGCCAGCTATACCAGCGCAGCGCGGACATTTTCCTCGGCGTGCCGTTTAACATCGCTTCCTATGCGCTGCTGACGCTGATGGTCGCGCAAGTATGTGATCTGCAACCGGGCGACTTTGTGCATACCTTCGGCGATGCGCATTTGTACCTCAACCATCTGGAGCAGACGCGATTGCAACTGTCACGCGAACCACGCCCGCTGCCGGTGATGAGAGTCAACCCGGACGTGAAGGACATCTTCGGCTTCAAGTTCGAGGATTTCACGCTCGAAGGCTATGACCCTCATCCAGCGATCAGGGCGCCGGTGGCAATCTAGGATCGAGGAGCGGGGATTGAGGATTGAGTTAAAAGCGGGGCACAGATTTTCCCTCAATCCTCGCCCTTCAATCCTAATCAAGGGGATAATTCGTGAAGCATAGCGACCTGCTGGTTTGGCAAAAAGCAATGAATCTCGTCACGGAGATTTACATAACAACTGCCACTTTCCCCAATGAAGAGCGGTTTGGACTTGTATCACAAGCAAGAAGAGCCGCAGTTTCTATTCCATCCAATATCGCCGAGGGACATGGTCGGAAACTGACCGGAGCATATATCAATCACCTTTCCATTGCATACGGCTCGTTGATGGAACTTGAAACCCAAACTCAAATTGCTGTCAGGTTGAGTTTTGTACCAGAAGACAAAGCTTCTGCACTGCTGAAACAAATGGATGAAATCGGAAAAATGCTCACTGGGCTAAAAAATTCACTCTCCGGAAGAACCCGATAGTCATCATGCCCACCACACCCCCTCTAGCCTCAATCCTCAATCCTCGATCCTGCCTTTCAATTATTGTAGCCATGGCGAGCAATCGCACCATCGGCATCAACAACACCCTGCCGTGGCGCATCCCTGCCGACTTGCAGCATTTCAAGAAACTCACCATGGGGCATCACCTGATCATGGGGCGCAAGACGTTCGAGTCCATCGGCAGACCGCTGCCGGGGCGCACCACGGTGGTGGTGTCGCGCGACCACAGCCTGAAAATTGACGGATGTATTGTTGCGCATTCATTGCCGGAAGCGATTGCGAACTGCGCACCCGACCCGCAGGTATTCGTGATCGGTGGCGCGGATGTTTACGCGCAGGCGCTGGGTTTGGCGGATACGCTCTACATCACCGAGATTCGGCAGGATATGATCGGGGATGCATGGTTCCCGGAATTTGACCGGTCGGAATGGCGTGAAGTGTCACGCGAAATACGCCACCAGGAAACGCCTCAGCCACTGGAATATCACTTCGTAACCTATCATCGCAATGGCCGCTAAGTGCCCAAAGCGGCTATACCTGTAGCACTTGTATTTTCCATATAGCAAAAACAATTTGACTCCGGTACATTGCACCCCAAGCAACAGCTTCAAGGCTTGACCAGAGCGCTAGCGCATCCGTCAAGGGAAGTGTCCGTCGCTGGGTGACGGCTTTGTGCCAGAATCGGGCATTAATTAAAAACAGACTTAGAATTAGCCAATGCGCATACATGACCTGTCACGCTGGCAGCACCAGCACATCTTCAATGAAGGCAACGCTGCGGCAGAAAAAGGAACTCGTGCCGTGATGTGGATCACCGCTGCCATGATGGTGGTGGAGATATTCGCCGGATGGTGGTTCAACTCGATGGCACTGCTGGCGGATGGCTGGCACATGAGTTCCCATGCCTTCGCTATCGGATTGAGTGCATTTGCCTATGCGGCAGCACGGCGATATTCCAAAGACCCAAGGTTCACCTTCGGCACTTGGAAGATTGAAATCCTCGGTGGTTTTGCCAGCGCCATCTTCCTGCTCGGCGTGGCGGCAATGATGGTGCTCGGATCGGTAGAGCGGATATTTTCTCCGCAACCGATCCATTACCAAGAAGCCATTGTTGTAGCGATTGTTGGCCTGCTGGTTAACATCGTATGCGCAATGATTCTTGGCAATGCCCATCATGGCCACGGTCATAATCACCATCATGGGCATGAGCATGATGCGCACGATCACCACCACCATCATGATTTGAACCTGAAATCAGCCTACCTACATGTCATTGCTGATGCCGCCACCTCAGTTCTGGCCATCCTTGCGCTGGTGGGTGGGTGGTTCTATGGCTGGTCGTGGCTTGATCCTGTAATGGGTATTGTTGGCGCCATTCTAGTGGCGGTGTGGGCAAAGAACTTACTCATCGAAACCGGGAAAGTGCTGCTGGACAGAGAAATGGATCATCCCATTGTTGATGAGATTCGTGAGGTCATCGAGACGAAGGGCGATCCTGATGAAACCAGAATCGCTGATTTACACGTTTGGCGCGTGGGGAAAGAGGCTTATTCTTGCGCGGTCAGCATTGTGACTTACAGCGAAACGCTAACGCCAGAGCAGGTGAGGCAGCGCCTATCCATCCATGAGGAAATCGTTCACGCAACGATTGAAATTCATCGATGCTGATCAATGGTGAATGACCGCAACGGGTCGATAGCAGATGCTGAGACCACCGGAAAACAGTTTCATCCATGCCTTTGTCAGCCCACAAAAAGGCAGTACGTATACGCTGCCTTTTCATTACTACGCCCCGACAATTCCTAGCGCACACAGTCCACAAAATAGCGTTCCTCGCCATCCACCACTTCTGCCACCAGGCCGTGAATGTCGGTCTCGAAGCCTGGTAGGTTCTGGTTGAAATCGCGCGCAAATTTGAGGTAGTCGACGATGGTCTGGTTGAATATCTCGCCCGGAATCAGCAGCGGGATGCCGGGCGGGTAGGGGGTCAGCAGCACGGCAGTGATGCGCCCTTTGAGCTGGTCAATCTCGACGCGATCAATTTCGTCGTGCGCCATTTTTGCGAACGCATCGGAGGGTTTCATCGCCGGTTGCATGTCGGATAAATACATTTCAGTGGTCATGCGCGCGACGTTGTGCATCTTGTAGGTGTCGTGAATCTGCTGGCACAGGTCACGCAGGCCGACGCGATCGTAACGTGGGTATTTTGCGGCGAATTCCGGCAGGATGCGCCAGATTGGCGCGTTCTTGTCATAGTCGTCCTTGAACTGCTGCAACGCGGTGAGCAGCGTGTTCCAGCGCCCCTTGGTGATGCCGATGGTGAACATGATGAAAAAGGAATACAGGCCGCATTTCTCGACGATTACGCCGTGCTCGGACAAGTATCTGGTCACCATCGAGGCGGGAATGCCGCTGTCGGCAAAGTCGCCGTCCACATTCAGGCCCGGCGTGATGATGGTGGCCTTGATCGGATCGAGCATGTTGAAGCCTTCGGCAAGCTCGCCGAAGCCATGCCATTTGTCTGACGCGCGCAACACCCAGTCCTCGCGCGAGCCCACGCCCTCTTCGGCGAGGATGTCCGGTCCCCACACCTTGAACCACCAGTCCTGGCCGAACTCCTCATCCACCTTGCGCATCGCGCGGCGGAAATCCATCGCCTCGGCGATGCTCTCTTCCACCAGCGCAGTGCCGCCCGGTGGCTCCATCATTGCCGCCGCCACGTCGCACGAAGCGATGATGGCGTACTGCGGGCTGGTGGAGGTGTGCATCAGATAGGCTTCGTTGAACACGTGTTTGTTGAGCTTGCGGGTCTCTGATTCGCGCACCAGGATCTGCGAGGCCTGTGACAAGCCGGCCAGCAGCTTATGGGTGGATTGCGTGGCGAAAATCATCGACTCTTTCGCGGGCGGCCGGTCCTTGCCGATGGCGTGCATATCCTTGTAAAAGTCGTGGAACGCCGCATGCGGCAGCCACGCCTCGTCGAAGTGCAGCGTGTCGATATGCCCGTCCAGCATTTCCTTCAGCATTTCGACGTTGTATGCCACACCGTCGTAGGTGCTCTGCGTGATGGTCAGGATGCGCGGCTTCTTGCTCTTGTCCTTGATGAACGGATTGGCGTCGATCTTCTTCTGGATATTGGCCATCTCAAACTCGGATTTCGGGATTGGCCCAATGATGCCGTAGTGATTGCGCGTCGGCGTGAGAAAAACCGGCATCGATCCGGTCATCATGATCGAATGCAGGACAGACTTGTGGCAATTGCGATCCACCACCACGATGTCGTCTGGCGCGACGGTCGAATGCCAGACGATCTTGTTTGAAGTGGAGGTGCCGTTGGTGACAAAAAACAAATGATCGGCATTAAAAATGCGCGCGGCATTGCGCTCCGATGCCGCCACCGGCCCGGTGTGATCGAGCAATTGCCCCAGCTCATCCACCGCGTTGCACACGTCGGCGCGCAGCATGTTCTCGCCAAAGAACTGGTGGAACATCTGCCCGACCGGCGATTTCAGGAACGCCACGCCGCCCGAGTGCCCGGGGCAGTGCCACGAATAGGAGCCGTCTT
Organism: Gallionella sp.; assembly: GCA_024654105.1. GTDB lineage: Bacteria > Pseudomonadota > Gammaproteobacteria > Burkholderiales > Gallionellaceae > Gallionella. Next base: position 4,941 of record JANLID010000230.1, read on the forward strand.
GCGCATAGTGCAGCAGTGCGCGGAAGAAGGGCGGGGCCAGCGAATCGAGATAGGATTTCGCCTCGCGGATGATGTGGCGCGCCACGAATTCCGGCGTGTCCTCGTGCATGTGGATGAAGCCGTGCAGCTCGCGGAGGATATCGTTCGGGATATGGCGTGAGGTGCGCGTTTCTCCGTACAAATAGATCGGAATATCGGCGTTTTTGAAGCGGATTTCTTCGACGAAGGCGCGCAGCGATTTCAATGCGACCTCGGTTTCCTCCGCGCTGCCAGCGCCGAACTCCTCGTCGTCGATGGACAGCAGGAACGCCGAGGCGCGGCTCTGCTGCTGCGCGAATGAAGTCAGGTCGCCGTAGCTGGTGACACCCAGTATCTCCATGCCCTCTTTCTCAATCGCGGCCGCCAGTGCGCGGATACCCAGGCCGCTGGCATTTTCCGAGCGGAAGTCTTCGTCGATGATGACGATGGGAAAGCGGAATTTCATATTTCACTCCCTGTGGAGATAACGAATTGGCGCGGATTGTCGCAGATTTCAATAAAGACGTAAGAGATTATGCCAACTCAACAATACGCTGTTCAGTCAAAGCCTTCCCTGCTGTTCTAAACAAATCCAGGATAACTGCTTTAACGACGGGAACAGAAACGGAATTGCCAAATTGGCGATACGCATGAACATCATCGGGATGGCAACGGAAGGTATCAGGAAACCCCTGCAATCTGGCGCATTCACGTGGAGTAATATGCCGTACCCGCCCGTTATGCGCTACGCCAAGCTTGTGTGCATCGCTGGTTACCAGCGTAATCGAGATACTTTGTGGATCGAGAAACTTGAATACCTCAAACGACATATTGCCAGAGACAGGGTTGTATTTACCTTCAACTTCTTTCAGGTAACCGTTTTTTATAAGGTTGCCGATGATCTGCGGCAAGTTTGGGTGATCAAAAAAAGTCTTGATCTGTTCCAACGTAAGCTTCTTGCCATCCTGGAAAGCGCCAAAATGTTTCTTGCGGCGATTAGCCACCAGCGCATTCATAAAATCCATCTCTTCCTGAGAACACTTGCCTTTGATACCCAACTCCCAAGAATGAAGTGATTTTCCATTGCGATGGTCGATCATGCGATAGCCCGCCAACTCCTCCGCCCCACCTTTAATCTCTCGCAAGAGGCTTTGCACAAACCCTGCTGAGCAATCATATTTTTCAGGGGGTGAATCCTCCAGAATATCCGCGACCACTTTGTGAGCTGTACTCTCAAAAATAGAACGCTGCGCGAGATGCTGCTTAAATTTATGTGAATCAGCTGCACCAAGATCGGAGCTTAGCGTTAACTTTGGTTGCCCGTTTTTGATGCCTGCGATATAGACTCTTACCCGATTCTGCGGAACGCCAAAGTTTGAGCTGTTGAGAACAACGTAAGAAACTCCATAGTCCAGTTTCTTCAAGTGTTCAAGTATGGTGCTAAAAGTTCTTCCCTGATCGTGCGTTGTTAGTCCACGCACGTTCTCCAGCAAAAAACCCTGCGGTTGATGCTCCAGCAAAAACCGCTCTATTTCAAAAAACAATGTGCCGCGTGTATCAACAAAACCTTTTTGCTTCCCCGCATACGAAAAAGGCTGGCACGGGAAGCCAGCCAGCAAAAAATCAAACTCGGGAACATCTTTAACTTGATAAATATCGCCCTGTGGCTTTTCGCCAAAGTTCAAAGCGTATGTTTCTTGGGCACATTTATCTATTTCGGAAGAAAGAACGCACTGAGCCTGCATACCCAGTTCTCGCATCGCCTGTTCGAAACCAAGGCGAATCCCTCCCACCCCGGCGAACAAGTCCACAAATCGAATCATTTAAGCTTCTCTTTAATGAATGCAGCTAACACCGCGATTTCATCCGCCGAATACGCCACGGTGCAATCACTGTGGCGGCAAATCGTACTAACCGCCGAAGATCGCTGAAAGTTTCCTGCTCCATCGATGACATACGCAATCCAACAACTGCCCTGGTGCATAGCTGCTTGCCTGCTCTCTGCCTGCCCTGCTTTGCGTTCGATCACGCTATTGGTCGTCACCTGAAAAGTAACTTCAACCCCTACCTTCTTCTTCCCTTTGGCCACCACCACATCGAAAGGCATGCCACCACCTTTGTCGTAGTTGGATAGCACAATCTTTCCGTTGCGCGTAATTAAAAAGTCCTTCGGTAAATGCTGTGACAAAATTTCTACCACATAATCCCGCGCAATCTGACCTAAGCTGTTTGCGCTTGCGCCTGTCGTGATTCGACTTACGTTGATGTAGCGCTCGCGCACATATTTTGTGATCGCAACTTCATCCCCCAGCAACGCTCCAACCTCGCATTTCTCCAATCCCGCCAAATGAGCAACATCTGAAGTTGACCCACACATCATGATCATCGCCATATCTTGGTATAAACCATCCATCTCAATTTCCTGAACTATCGCAGCCCCATCTATCTTGAGTTTAGTATTCCCCAGCCCTTATAACTGGCAACCTCTGAAATTCGTAGCGATACGTTTTTCCCGCCATTATGTACTGCATAAAGTGAAGCTTTGTTTTTGGGTCAACCGGAAACACATCGGCAAACTCGCGCCCTAATCGCTTAATCATTTCTCCGCCGTAATCCGCCAACACGACGAGGTGTTTCAAAAACAGATTTGCGGATAACTGTGAGGCTTCAAGCACATTGAATATTTGCGTGGGCGATTTGCCTGAAATTTTCAGGATACTGATGAATTGCTCTTGAGTAGCGACCAAATTCGGAATAACGCTTACCTCGGCGACTTGTTTCTCAAGTGCTTTCGGCCACCATTTCTCGGCGTTGGCTTCGAGTTCATGTATATTTCGGTTGTATTTAATTTTTGCCATTAAAAATCTCTCCGAAGAAACTTCACCCTCATCAATCTTGCTGTGAATAAGGATTTTCAAGCCCGGCGATCAACTCGGCCAGCACCCCCGGGAATTGCTGCTCGTCGCAACCCATCAGCACCGCGTCTTCCAATGCGTCCTGGCAGGTCTGGCGGATTTCATCAAGGTTCTCTTGCAGCACCTTGTTCTTTTCCACGCAGGCGATGACTTCGCCTTTGGGGGAACGCCAAACGATTTTCTTGCGCTGCGGCATCTGAGTTACATCTTCGGCAATGTCACGCCGACCTGGCCTTGGTATTTGCCGCCGCGATCCTTGTGGGATGTTTCGCAAATCCCGTCGCTCTCGAAAAACAGCACCTGCGCCACGCCTTCATGCGGCATGTCCGCTTCTCCTCATGTTTAACGGGCGCGATTTTACCGAATTCCACGGTTCTGTGCGGGGTTTGCTACAATCGCGTCCCATTTAAGGAACATGCAACATGAGCCGCAAAATCCTCGTCACCTCCGCGCTGCCCTACGCGAATGGCAGTATCCACCTCGGCCATCTGGTCGAATACATCCAGACCGACATCTGGGTGCGCTTCCAGAAAATGCTGGGCAACGAGTGCCACTATGTGTGCGCCGACGACACCCACGGCACGCCGATCATGCTGCGCGCCGAAAAGGAAGGCATCACGCCTGAGCAATTGATCGATCGCGTGTGGCATGAGCACAAGGCGGACTTCGACGGCTTCCATGTCGAGTTCGACCACTACGGCTCGACCAACTCTGACGAGACCCGCGAATTCGCCGAACAGATTTATCTCAAGCTCAAAGCCGCCGACTTGATCGAGGTGCGTTCCATCGAGCAGTTCTACGACCCGGTCAAGCAGATGTTCCTGCCGGACCGCTTCATCAAGGGCGAATGCCCGAAGTGCCACGCCAAGGATCAATACGGCGACAACTGCGAGGCGTGCGGCGCAACCTACGCACCGACCGAGCTGATCAACCCGTATTCCGCCGTGTCCGGCGCGCAGCCGGAACGGCGCAACTCCGACCACTATTTCTTCAAGCTGTCCACATGTCAACAATTCTTATTGGAATGGACGACCGGACAGAAAACCAAAGAGCCTCCGCTGCAACCTGAAGCCGCCAACAAGATGCAGGAGTGGCTGGGCACCGAAGACGAAAACAAGCTGTCCGACTGGGACATCTCGCGCGACGCGCCTTATTTCGGTTTCAAAATTCCCGGCACGGAAGATAAATATTTCTACGTCTGGCTGGACGCGCCGGTGGGCTACATGGGCAGCTTCAAGCAACTGTGTGGCAAAACCGGAATCAACTTTGACGAATTCTGGAAGCAAGGTTCGGAAACCGAGTTGTACCACTTCATCGGCAAAGACATCCTGTATTTCCACGCGCTGTTCTGGCCCGCGATGCTGCAACACGCCGGTTTACGCACCCCGACCAAACTGTTCGCGCACGGCTTCCTCACCGTGAACGGCGAGAAAATGAGCAAGTCGCGCGGCACTTTTATCACCGCCGACAGCTACCTCAAGCAGGGACTCAACCCGGAATACCTGCGCTACTACTACGCCGCTAAACTGAACGGCACGATGGAAGACCTCGACCTCAGCCTCGACGACTTCGTGGCAAAGGTGAACAGCGATTTGATCGGGAAGTACATCAACATCGCCAGCCGTTGCGCGGGGTTTATCACGAAGCGATTCGGTGGAAAGCTAGGCCACATGAGTGACAGCGATATTGCAGCGCTTCGTGCAGTCAAATATGGAGATACTTTAGAGGGCGGGGGGCAGGCAATAACATCATCTGAGGCTAGCCTTTATGGTTCAGCAATTGGACAAAAACTTGATGGTGCGCGCGAGACCATAATTGCGTCCCGAAACAAAATTGCTGAGTTTTATGAAACTCGTGATTACAGCAAGGCTCTTCGCGCAGTGATGCAATTAACGGAAGTGGCCAATGCATACGTAAATCATTTTAAGCCTTGGGAATTGGCCAAATTGGACGATGAGGAGGCTCAGTCACGCCTTCATGAAGTATGTACGACTGCGTTAAACATGTTCAAAGCAATTACAACGTTCTTGTCGCCTATACTGCCAGTTACGGCTTCCAAGGTTGGTGAATTCTTGAACACCGATGTTCAGACATGGGAATCACTTCATCTCGATCTTCTTGATCACGGCATCAACGAATATGAGCACCTCATGACCCGCCTCGATCCCAATCTGATCGAGGCGATGGTCGCCGCCAATCAGGAAAGCCTGAAACCCATGACCGAATCACACTCCCAAACGCGCCACGCCGAACACCAGCAACACACGCCCTCTCCTCAATCCTCTGGTGGAACTACTAGCCATTCGACTAGGCCAGCCCAAAACGCTGACCAAGTCGCTGGTTATCCCTTGAAGGGCGAGGGAGCAAACGTCGGCGCTATCGCGCCAATTATTTCGATTGACGACTTCAGCAAGGTCGATCTGCGCGTGGCGAAGATCGTCAACGCAGAGCATGTGGAAGGCGCGGAGAAGCTGCTGAAGCTGACGCTGGACATCGGCGAGGAAAAACCGCGCACGGTGTTTGCCGGAATTAAATCGACCTACGACCCTGAAAAGCTCAAAGGAAGAATGACTGTGATGGTCGCCAATCTCGCGCCGCGCAAGATGAAATTCGGCCTGTCGGAAGGCATGGTGCTGGCAGCTTCCGGCGAGACACCAGGGCTATTCATCCTCAGTCCGGATAACGGCGCGCAGCCGGGGATGCGAATTAAATAACTCAAATCCACCCGCTCGCAGTGAGCTTGCCGAACGATGACCGGATCAACCGTGTATACAGCGTTCACCCTCGATAAGCTTGTATGGTGCACCTGTTCGCTATTCTTTGCTTCGCTCCGACCGGGTGCGAGTTCTCATAATGTCTTTGAATCTTTGGGTTGGCGCCGAGCATGGAAGTGTTCGCGCAGGTGAAGAGTGTGGCGTTGATTGCGTAGTACAATTCACGCCCGATCCCGTCACATGGAGTTCATGCCAAATGAGCCGTCTGTTATTGATCATTGCCATTGTGGCGGTGGTTTACCTGTTGATCAGGTCTTATCGCAAGCAAGCGCCGCAGCAGGATAAAACCATCACCGCCGAGGATATGGTGCGCTGTGCGCATTGCGGCGTACATTTGCCCAAAGGCGAGAGCATCGAGGCCGACGGGCAATTTTTTTGTGGCGCGGGACATCGTGATGCCTATCGCAAGTAAACGACGTGACACCGCCAAGCGCCACTACGCCCGCACTGAATGCAATGACTGACAAGTCTGCGGCAGAGTTTCCTCCCGCCAATTATTGGCGTTCCCTGAGTTATTTCAATCTGTACCGGATGACGCTGTCCGGCCTGTTTGTGTTTCTCGCCTGGGCATTCGGCTCCTCGCTATCGCTGGGCGCACGCAACTGGACCATATTCTTTGCCACAAGCTTGATATATATGATGGCAGTGGTGTTGTCATATGTGCTGCTGCGGCTGCGCTGGCCGCGTTTCGTGGTGCAATTGGCAGCGCAAGTTGGTACTGATATTGCGGCGCTGTCGGTGATTTCTTATGCCAGCGGCGGGATACAGAGCAATATTGGCCTGCTGTTGCTGGTTTCGCTGGCGGCGGCCGGGATGATCAGCCGTGGCAAAATCACTCTGTTTTTTGCAGCACTGGCCAGCATCGCCGCATTGCTGGAGCATTCATATGAGGTGCTGTATGACGCCGCCGTGGTGGCGCAGTATGTCCAAGTGGGATTGTTGTGCGTGTCCTATTTTGCGGTGGCCTGGCTGGCGCACACGCTGGCAAAATATGCCATGGAAAGCCAGCAACTGGCACAGCGCCGCGGACATGATCTGGCCAGCTTGTCTGAAGCGAATCTTCTGGTGATGCGTGATATGCAGGATGGCGTGCTGGTGGTGGACGAGCAGGGCGTGATCATGCAGATGAATCCCGGCGCGGCGCGCTTGTTGCGCCACAGCGCGATATCCGGAAGCTCGCTGGCGGAAAATTTCCCGTTGCTGTTCGGGCAATACGCGCTATGGAAAAGAACCGGTGCGGCCAGCCGCGATACCTTGCAGCTGGATGTCGGGGTGCAGGCAAGATTGCGTTTTGTCGCCGTCGAGCGGGATGCGGCGCATGGCGCGGTGATTTTTCTGGAAGATATGCAGCGTATCCAGGCCGAGGCGCAACAAATCAAGCTGGCCGCGCTGGGGCGGCTGACCGTCAACATCGCGCACGAAGTGCGTAATCCGTTGTCGGCGATCAGCTATGCAACGGAATTGATGCAGGAAGAGCAGGGCGATGCCAAGCAGCAGCGGCTGCTGCAAATCGTGCTGGACAATACGCAGCGCATCAACCGGATCGTACAGGACGTGATGCAGTTGAACCGGCGCGACCGCGCGCGACCGGAAGTGTTTGAGCTGGATGCGATGTTGCGTACTTTCGTCGAAGAATTTAACCTGGCGGAACGGCTTGAGCAGGGTGTGATGACGCTGGCCGGGATGCCCGGTATCGGGGTTTCCTTTGATCGCGGCCATTTGCGCCAAGTGCTGTGGAATTTATGCCGCAACGCGCTGCGCTATGGCCGCAAGTTGCCCGGCAGCCTGGTATTGACGATGAGTATAGCGGACGGGCGGGTGATGCTGGACGTTCAGGATGATGGGCCGGGCATCACCCCCGAACACCAGGGCCGGTTGTTCGAGCCGTTCTTTACGACCGCAGCCGACGGCACTGGTTTGGGCTTATATATCGCCAAGGAGTTATGCGAGGCAAATGGCGCACTGCTGGAATATCATAGCGGCGGGAGGCGGGTAGGGGCGCGCTTCCGCATAATGTTTGCTGAAAGTCCTGAAAATAGCGGAGAGCATGAGCATGTCAAGTAACCATTCGGGTGGAAACGCTACCGTGCTGCTGGTGGACGATGAGCCGGATATTCTGGAACTGCTGGAACTGGCGCTGCGCAAGATGGGGCTGGATGTGGACAGGGCGGGCAATGTGCGCGAGGCGTTGGCGAAGCTGGCGGCGCGTCGCTACGACTTGTGCCTGACCGATATGCGCATGCCCGATGGCGATGGCCTGCAAGTGGTGCAGCACATCATGCAAAACAATCTGGATGTGCCGGTGGCGGTGATTACCGCGCACGGCAACATGGAAAATGCCATAACCGCGCTCAAGGTGGGCGCCTTCGATTATCTGGCCAAACCGGTTTCTCTGGATCAATTGCGCGCTTTGGTCAAATCGGCACTGAAGTTGCCACAGGCAGGGCCGTCTGGCGACAAGGTGCTGCTCGGCCATTCGCCGGCAATGCAGAAGGTGCGTGACCTGATCAGGCGTGTGGCGCGCAGCCAGGCGCCGGTGCATATCAGCGGTGAATCGGGCAGCGGTAAGGAGCTGGCGGCGCGCCTGATCGTACAAAGCGGTGCGCGGCACGACCAGCCGTTTGTCGCAGTGAACTGCGGAGCCATCCCGGCAAACTTGATGGAGAGCGAGTTTTTCGGCTGCAGGAAGGGCGCGTTCACCGGGGCGGACAAGGATCGGGGCGGATTTTTCCAGGCGGCGCATGGCGGGACGCTGTTCCTCGACGAGGTGGCCGATCTGCCGCTGGCCATGCAGGTCAAGCTGCTGCGCGCAATACAGGAGAAGTGCGTGCGCAAAATCGGTGGTGCTGTTGAAGAAGCCGTGGATGTGCGCATCATCAGCGCGACGCACCGCGATCTGGCCGAGTGCGTCCGGCAAGGTAAATTTCGCCAGGATCTTTACTATCGCCTGAATGTGATTCCGATCCAGATGCCCGCACTGCGCGAGTCGCGCGAAGATATACCGGAAATTGCCCATAAAATCCTGGATCGTTTACGCGGCGTTGCTAATGTACGGTTTTCTGAAGACGCGTTATGTGCGCTGCAAGGCTATAGCTTTCCGGGGAATGTGCGCGAACTGGAAAATGTTATTGAAAGGGCGTTGGCACTGTGCGCGGCAGGAGTGATTGAAGCGCAGGATTTATTGCTGATGCCGGTAGAGCAGAATCGGCCGGATAATGCTGCGCTCAGCAGCAAATATCCGTTACCGGAATATCTGGACCGCGTCGAGAAGCAATCTTTGCTGGAAGCATTGGAACAAACCGGATTTAATCGCACGGCAGCCGCCAAGTTGCTGGGATTGACGTTCCGCACCATGCGCTACCGGATGGAGCGGCTGGGTATCAAGGATCCGGGTGGCGCGGATGATGTGGGTTGATGCACAGGGCTTGCTGGCCGGAGGCGAATATATCCCGTCACCAAATTGCGACGACAGGCCGGCAGGCGCAATCGAATTATTGGTGATACATAACATCAGCCTACCGCCGGGCGAGTTTGGCGGCGATGGCGTGCAGCGGCTGTTCACCAACTCGTTGGATATCAATGCCCACCCTTATTATCAAACGATTGCCGGCCTGAAAGTGTCGGCACATTTTTTTGTGCGCCGCGATGGGCGGATTATTCAGTTTGTCCCCTGTTTGAAGCGGGCATGGCATGCGGGCGAATCTTGCTGGCAAGGCAGATCCTGCTGCAACGACTTTTCACTCGGTATTGAGTTGGAGGGCAGCGACACTGTGCCGTTTACTGACGCGCAATATGACGCGCTCCATTGTTTGACCATGGCGTTGCGTGCCGCCTACCCGATAGGCGGCATTGCCGGGCACAGCGATATTGCCCCGCAGCGCAAGACTGACCCCGGTAGCTGTTTTGAGTGGGCGCGCTACCTTGTGGCGCTGCGCAGGTCATGAAGATTTATTCGTAAACAAAAAATATATAGGCCATTTTTTTGCTTGCAATATTTTTGTTAACTACTACAATTAGCGCCGTCGATGAAAAAAAATACTATATCTAGTGGTTATTGACTTTATAAACTTTCAAAAACAAAATCCTCAGGGAGCGCGCACATGCAGCATGTCGCCACTGACAACGCATCAGCCCCCTCAGCATTTACCGGCAGCACTTTCTCTTTTTCTCCCCCTTTTAATTTATTCGATCAACACAAAGCATTCGTCGCGGTGGTTCGGCGGCCGTGTTCGAGCTCTTCGCAAGTTTGCCTGTGCCAGGCAGTGGTTAATGCGCTGCCGGATGGTTGGCGAGCGACGTATTGCAAAAATCATCGTGCCAGAAGTGCCGGAATCATGGCCTCAAAATTTTTACGTGGATTGGCGAATGAGCGGCTTCGATACCGCTCTACATGCGGTGCCGGTTCTCTTGACCGACTTTGGGCTGTGCCTGACTTTGGGTGCAGGCTGGGGGTGTAGTAGCAGTAAACGTTGTTTTCGTTAACTTTAATATTATTACAAGGAGGTTGAAATGGTAGCAGCCAAGAAAGCAGTAGCAAAGAAACCGGCAGCCAAGAAAGTTGCAGCTAAAAAACCGGCAGCCAAGAAGGCAGTAGCAAAGAAGCCGGCAGCCAAGAAAGTTGCAGCTAAAAAACCGGCAGCCAAGAAGGCAGTGGCAAAGAAGCCGGCAGCCAAGAAAGTTGCAGCTAAAAAACCGGCAGCCAAAAAGGCAGTGGCAAAGAAGCCGATGGCCAAGAAAGTTGCAGCTAAAAAACCGGCAGCCAAGAAGGCAGTGGCAAAGAAGCCGGCAGCCAAGAAAGTTGCAGCTAA
>JANLID010000245.1 GCA_024654105.1 Gallionella sp.
AGGATTGTTCGTTGCGGCACTCGTCAGCGCACCGTTGCTGTGGTCGATGCTGCATGATTATCAACGGCTGCGCATCATGATGCTGTTCGACCCCTCGCAGGACGCTCTCGGCAAGGGTTATCACACCATTCAGGCAACCATTGCGGTGGGTTCCGGCGGGCTGCTTGGCAAGGGTTATCTTAAAGGCACACAAACCCATCTCGACTTTTTGCCGGAACGCACCACCGACTTTATTTTCGCGGTGTACTCCGAAGAGTTCGGATTGATTGGCAGCCTGATTCTGTTGGCGCTGTACTTTTTTGTGATCGCACGCGGCTTCGTCATTACCGCAAACGCCTCGACCTACTTCACCCGTCTGATGGCAGGGTCGATCACGCTGACCTTTGCCACCTACGCATTCGTCAATATGGGCATGGTCAGCGGCATCCTGCCGGTGGTCGGCGTACCCTTGCCGCTGGTAAGCTACGGCGGCACATCGATGCTGACCCTGCTGCTGGGTTTTGGTATGCTGATGAGCATCGAAACGCACAAGAAACTTATCAAGACATAAGGAGATCGCATGAACAGGCAACCCGCAGTACCGGTATACGCAATTCTGGCTTTGGCAACGCTGGCGCTTGTCGCGTGCGGCAGCGCGCCGCAACGCAAGGTGGAAACGCGCGACACGCCTGCGCCGATCGAGGCGCGCGAGGTTGGCACACCCGCTGCGCCGGGCGGCGGGGGCTATCTCGCCGGAGACGGTCCAGGTGCAGATGCCCCGGTCAACTTCGACGAGATTCCCGATGCGGTGCCGCAAAACGAACCGCTGCATCGCTATGCCAATCGTCCCTACGTCGCGCTGGGCAAGACCTACACGCCGCTAATCGTCATCGACGGCTTCAAAGAACGCGGTATCGCCTCATGGTATGGCAAGAAATTTCACGGCCAGCGCACGTCCAGCGGCGAGGTGTATGACATGTACGGCATGACGGCTGCTCATCCCACCCTGCCCATCCCCAGCTATGTGCGCGTCACCAATGTCGCCACGCAAAAATCCGTGGTCGTGCGCGTCAATGACCGTGGACCGTTTCTGCATGAGCGCGTGATCGATCTTTCCTACACTGCCGCGCACAAGCTTGGCATCATCGGGAACGGCAGCGGGGAAGTTGAAGTGGAAAGCCTTGCCGGCGATGCTGTGATCGCGCCGGTCGCCGCAGCGGAGCGGGTTACCAGCACACCGCTGCCGCCGGCGGATATGCCGCCGAAAACGGCTGCCGCAGCGCAAGATACCGCAGGCAGCAGCAATGTGTACCTGCAGTTGGGAGCGTTCAAATCACAGGAAGCAGCGGAAAGCTTCATGGCGCAAATGCGCGCCAAGCTGGGAGATATCGGCAAACAGCTCAGCGTGTTTCTCAAGGACGGCCTTACCCGGGTTCACCTCGGTCCGTATGCAAGCCAGCACGAAGCGCGCAATAGCGCGGATAGTTTGAAAGATAAGTTGGGGTTTAAACCGCTGCTGAATTTGCGTTAAATTTAATAACCGCAGATGAACCACGAAGCGCACGAAAAACGCGAAGAACAACAGAAGGTTATTTCGAAAATGCTCATCACCTTGAGGGTGAGCGTCAAACGGTATGCAACCCTATGGAAAATCTTCGTGATCTCTGTGTTCTTCGTGGTGAAGTGCTTTTTCTGGATTATGGTTTCTTCTTGGCGCGCGGGTGCGCCGCATCGTAAATTTTACTGAGGTACTGGAAATCGAGGTGCGTATAAACCTGCGTGGTGGAGATGCTGGCATGGCCGAGCATTTCCTGCACTGCGCGCAGGTCGCCGGAAGATTGCAGCACATGCGTGGCGAACGAGTGGCGTAACAAATGCGGATGCACGTTACTGGTGATGCCCTGTTTAATGCCCCATTGCTTCATGCGCAGTTGCACCACGCGCGGTGTGATGCGGTTGCCGCGCGCGCCGACGAACAGCGCAGTCTCGTCTGCCTTGGCGAGTTGCCCGCGTATCGTCAGCCAGGTCTGCAACGCGGCGATGGCAAAAGTCCCGAGCGGCACGATGCGCGTCTTGCTGCCCTTGCCGGTGACGCGTACTTCACCCGCGCCCATGTCGAGTTGCGCCGGGTCGAGGTTGACCAGCTCGGCCAGGCGCAGGCCGGAGGAATAGAACAACTCGAACATCGCCTTGTCGCGTATCGCTTCCGGCGTGTCGGCGGGCAGTTCAACCAAACGCGCCGCTTCGTCCGGCGACAAGGCTTGTGGCAAGGCTTTTGGTGACTTGGGCGCGCGCAGGCCGACGCAGGGGTTGTCAGTCAGACCATGATCGCGCATCAGATAAGTAAAGAAACCGCGCCATGCCGACAGCATGCGCGCCAGCGAGCGACCGCCCAAACCCTTGCTGTGCAGTTGCGCGATGTAGCGGCGGATATGGTGAATCTTGAGGCTGGCGAGCGGTATGTCGGCAGCCAGTTCGAACAGGTGGCGCAGGTCACGCGCGTAATTCTCGGCGGTCAGTGCGGAGTATTGCTTCTCGTTGCGCAGCCACGCCAGGTAACCGTCCAGATAGTGCTGATTAAGCACTTCGATCTTATTCGGGACAGGCGCGGCAGCATCGGTCATGTCTGGGAGATATGCGGATGCAATGCGGCGCTCACCGCCTCGGCGATGCGTTGCAGGAACAGCGTACCCATCCCGGGATAGAAACGCTGCTTGTCTTCACTGGCCATCACCAGCAGGCCGATCGATTCGCTGCCAGCGTACAGCGGCAGATAGGCAAAGGAGCGCAATTGCCTGCCGGTCTCGCCAAACCAATTGGCGGTGTCGTGCGCGGCCTGGTGCAGGCACACCGGCTGCGCCTGCGCATCGGTGAAAGCCAGCACTTCGGCGCTGGGCGGAGTGGCCTGCCACAGGTGCAACGCGGTATGCGGTACGGAGAAGATTTCGCGCAGCAAATGCGGAACCATCTGCTGCAGGGTGGCGAGGTCGCGCGCGGCGAACAGCGCGGTCACGAACTCGTGCACCTTGTGTTGCAGCGCATCGTTCTCCCTGGCAAACTCGATCAGCTCGTGCAGTTTCTTTTCCAGTTCCTTGTTTTTTTCGCGCAAGGCGACCAGTTGCCGTTCGCTCAGCGAGATGGTGCGTCCGCCATGCGGGTGCGGCAGGTTGATCTGCGTCAGCAGGTCGGTGTGACCTTCGAAAAACTGCGGGTTATCTTGCAGATATTGGGCTACGTCTTCGGCTCTCATCATGGCTCCCTATAAATTTATTTCACCTGCAAATACCGTGATCACCGGGCCGGTCATCAGCACCGGCGTGCCTTCGCCGTTCCATGTGATGGTGAGCAGACCGCCGCGCGTAGCGACATTTACCGGGCTATCCAGCAAGCTGCGGCGGATGCCCGCCACGACTGCCGCGCACGCGCCGGTGCCGCACGACAGCGTTTCGCCGGCGCCGCGCTCATACACGCGCAGGCGGATATGGCTGCGATCCTTCACTTGCATGAACCCAACGTTGACGCGTTTGGGAAAGCGCGGGTGATGCTCGATCAGCGGTCCCAGTTTTTCCACCGGCGCATGCTCGACATCGGTCACGACCTGCACCGCATGCGGGTTGCCCATCGACAGCGCGCTGATCTCCAGCGTCTCGCCCGCCACTTCCAGCGGCTCGCTCACCGCACCGAGGCCCGCGAATGGAATGCGCTCCGGGTCGAATACCGGCGCACTCATATTGACCGTCACGCGGCCATCCTCTTCGAGGCGCGGCGATATCAGTCCACTGCGGGTCTCCACCACGATTTCGCGCTTCGATGTGAGCCCTTGGTCATGCACAAAGCGCATGAAACAGCGCGCGCCGTTGCCGCACTGTTCCACCTCGCCGCCGTCGGCGTTGAAGATGCGGTAGCGAAAATCGGCCTCCCTGTGCTGGGATTTTTCCGCCAGCAATATCTGGTCGCAGCCCACGCCGAAATGACGATCAGCCAGCAGGCGCAATTGTTCTGGCGACAGGTTGATGTGCTGGCGCACGCCGTCGATTACGACAAAGTCATTGCCGGCGCCGTGCATCTTGGTAAATTTCAAAATCATCTCGGTAGCTCTTTATGTCTGAAGCAATCAATCGTGTGGTCGTTCACCATGCCGGTCGCCTGCATGTGGGCGTAGCAGATGGTGCTGCCGGCGAATTTGAAGCCGCGCCGTTTCAATTCCTTGCTCATCGCCTCTGATTCCGGCGTGCTTGCCGGGACTTCGGCAAGGCTGCGCCAGGCGTTCTGTCTTGGCTTGCCATCAACGAAGCGCCAGATGAAGGCATCGAAACTGCCAAACTCGTCCTGCACGTCGAGAAACTTCTGCGCGTTGGTCACTGCCGCATGCACCTTCAGGCGATTGCGCACGATCCCCGGATCCTGCAGCAGCGATTCTATTTTACTTGCGTCATAGCGGGCAATGCGCGCCGCATCGAAATTATCGAAAGCGGCCCGGTAATTCTCGCGTTTGCGCAGGATGGTGATCCAGCTCAGCCCGGCCTGCGCGCCTTCGAGAATGAGAAATTCAAACAAGGCTTGATCGTCGTGCAGCGGCATCCCCCATTCGCTATCATGATAGCGGCAATACAGCGGATCATCGCTGCACCAGCCGCAGCGCGTTCTCTTTGTCATGCCCGTGTGCCGCATAGCTGCGCGCAATCGCGCCACATGCAGCGGTTCATTACCACCGTGATCCCCGCCGCCTGCGCGCGTCGCGCCGCTTCCTCGTGCACCACGCCGTCCTGCAACCACAGGCGCTTGATGCCAAGCCGGATGCAACTGTCCACGATGGCCGGCACATGCCCCGGGGCACGGAACACATCCACAATGTCCGGCAGATCGGGCAGGCTCTCCAGATCAGGGTATGCCTTCTCGCCCAGCACCTCGTCGACCAGCGGGCGCACCGGAATGATGCGATACCCCTTGCTCTGCAATCCGCGCGCCACGCCGAAGCTGGGCCGCGATGCGTTCGGCGACAAACCGACGACCGCGATGATGCGCACCTCGCGCAGCAACTGGCGGATTTCTTCGGTGTCGGGGTTGGAGAAGGTCATGGCAGCAACCTCGCATTGGGAGGCCGGTAAGATAACATTATTCGCAGTGTCGCCGCGAGCGGCCGGAATGTTGGACTGCATAAACAAAAAACGCTATGCTGCGCGCCTTCACGGAAGGTGTCCGTAAACTCGACGTGGTAGAGTATTGGCTTCCAAGGCTCTCCTTTAATGTGAAACTCGCGCAGCGATTCGTTCGCCCCCTCGCCCGCTTGCGGGATAGCCAGCGACTTGGCTGCGGATGTTTGCAGCCTAGTCGAATGGCTAGTTGTTTCATCCAGAGGGTTGGGGTGAGGGAACGGGCATGGTGGATTTCATCATCGGGGGTGGCAACTGCCATGCCCGTTAGTATTTTCTCCGCAGCGTCTGTAGCTCAGTTGGATAGAGTACCAGTTTCCGAAGCTGGGGGTCACAGGTTCGATTCCTGTCAGGCGCACCATCAATTTAATGGGTTGATTCTATTGTGAATCAGCCCATTTTTATTTTTTACAGAGCGCATAAAACTGGGCACTTTAAGTGTAATTGACCGGCTTATTTATTGTGGATACAATAAACCATGAAAATTACCTTCGACCTGAAGAAAAACGCTGACAATATTCGTGAGAGGCAGTTGTCATTTGATGGGGTTTCGAAGTTGGAATGGTTGAACGCTGTAATCCTTGAGGACGTACGCAAAGATTATAGTGAGCGTCGATTCCGTGTTTTTGGGTACATTGATGAGCGTCTTTACGCCGTTGTATTTACGCCTCGTGAGGGCGCGGTACACGTCATTAGTTTTAGAAAGGCTAACAATAGTCGAGAGGTGAAACGATATGGCTAAATTAGCAAAGCACCAAAATTCTGCGGAAATACAGGACGATGAGAATCCGGAGTGGACGGTAGAGGATTTTTCCAAGGCGCGCCCCGCATCGGAGGTATTGCCTGAAATTTTCCCTAAGGCCGTTGCCGACGCCATGCTCAAACGAGGCAGGCCACGTAAAGAGGTTACGAAGACTCCTGTCAATATACGTCTGTCTCCTGATGTGGTCGATGCATTCCGCGCGACAGGTAGAGGCTGGCAAACTCGCGTTGATGAAGCGTTGAAAGATTGGCTTAAATCTCATAAGCCAGCATCAAGCCACTGAGAATGTCATTTGCCAGTGCCCAGATTCATCGCTCCGGGCGCGCCATATCAGGAAAAGGCTTATTTCTCAATGGAGATAAGCCTTTTTTCATTTTCATCTGAACAAACAAAACTGGGCACTTTCTTGAAGTGTTGGCAATTTATGGCATAAACTGCCATGCCGATAACAATAGTATTTTTGGGGAATCGCTATGTCTATGAATGTGTCTTTGCCGCCTGAATTGGAAGCGCGCGTTCGTCAGCGTGTTGAATCTGGTATGTATGGTTCCGCAAGCGAGGTAATTCGTGAAGCGCTGCGATTATTTGAGGCATACGAGCAGGTTAAAGCGGCCAGGCTCGACAGTTTGCGCCAGGATATTGCCGCTGGATTAAACGACGCGAAGAGTGGCCGCATAAAAGAAATTAATTTTGCCAACCTAAAACAGCAAGGTCGACAACTGCTAAAAACTCGCAAGGCTGCGGCCTGATGCCACGCGTCCGTTTTACTGGCTTAGCGGAAGCCGATCTTCTGGAACTGTGGTTGAACTGCGCATTCCCTATTCCGATCCGCGCGAACTGGTGATGGATATTCTCAAGCATGGGGCCGATGTTGAAACCGTCTCGCCCAAGTCGTTACGGGATGAGGTAATACAGCACCTGCGAACCGCGCTGTCGCGCTATCGGTAAACTTGGCAGGTTCTGCAGCCCTCTGCTAAGATGACCACTTGCTTATGACCATAAGGAGAAACACCATGCAAATACCTGCGGCAGAATTCAAGGCGAATTGCCTTAAGATCATGGACGAGGTGGAGAAAAGCCACGATCCGGTCATCATCACCAAGCGCGGCAGGCCGGTCGCCAAACTGGTGCCGGTGGAACGTCCCGGAACAAAACGCAAACCATTGTTCGGTTACATGGCAGGCGAGGCCACCCTGCTCGGTGATGTGGTGAACATGCCGAAGACCGTCTGGGAAGCCGATGCCGGAACGGAACCCAATCTCGTGGCAAAGACCCGCCGTGCGCGCTGAACCTTCCCTGCTGCTGGACACCCATATCTGGCTGTGGCTGGCTTGCGGCGTACAGGGAAAGATCAGCCCCTCCGCATTGCGCACCATCGAACGGGCCGGTCAGCGCCGCACGCTGTTTGTCTCCATCATCTCGGTGTGGGAAATCGCCCTGCTCGAAAGCAAACGGCGGATCGTCCTGCCGATGCCGGCGCAAAAATGGGTGGAACGCGCACTCGACAATCCGGAGATAAAACTGATCGGCCTCAATGAACCGGAAATTGTCCTGGATAGCTGCCACCTTCCGGAAGAATTTCATGCCGATCCGGCGGATCGTTTTCTGGTTGCCGCCGCCCGCGCCAGAAACGCCACACTGGTGACTGCCGACCAGCGCATTTTGGACTATTCTATGTCCGGACACGTGAAAACCCTCGCTCCATAGCCGGGTGCGCTTGAGGGGGTTTGAACAGGCAGCAAGATCGGGGGAAACTGTAAATTGCTTGCCGCTTCCAACCTGAATTTGCCGGGTTCGTGCCGCAGCAAAATACACAGCACAAAAGGTGAAAGCATGAAACCGGGACGCAACGACCCCTGCCCATGCGGCAGCGGGAAAAAATACAAGCAATGCTGTTTGAAAACGGAACAGGCTCAGCCCGAAGATGACTTTCTCTGGCGCAGGATACGCCGCGCGATTGGAGGATCGCCCGCACGGCTGCTCGAATTCTCCAACAGCCATTTCGGGCGGGAAGCGTTGCTGGAAGCCTGGGAAGAATTCATGCCTTGGGAGGATGAACCATTCGCCCCCGACACGCCGCACATGCCGATATTCATGCCCTGGTTCTTTTACGACTGGACACCAGACCCGCTCGAAACGTCGGTGAAACATGAGTCGCTGGACGGGCGCACTCTGGCGCGCGCGTATCTGGCAAAAAAAGGGCGGCAACTCGACCCGCTCTACGCGCGCTATCTCGAACAATGCTGCGCCGCACCCTTCAGCTTTTATGACGTGCTTTCGGTGCGTCCCGGAACAGGCTTTACCTTGCGCGACATCTTCACCGGCGAAGAAGCGGACGTGACCGAGCATTCCGGTTCTCAACAAACGCAAGTTGGCGACATCATATTTGCCAAGTTGGCACGTATCGATCAGGTAACGATGCTGGAAGCCTGTGCACCCGTGATGTTTCCACCCACAGAGAAAAGTGTCATCCTTGATCTGCGCAAGAAGATCAATCGCCGCAAACTGCCGATCACGCCGGAACTGCTCAAAGAATACATTTACGAAATGCTGGGCATCTATCACGACATCACTCACCGCCTGCTCAACCCGTCCATGCCGCAACTGCAAAACACCGATGGCGACCCGCTAATTTTTAACAAATTGATCTACAGCCTCGAATGTTCCCCGCGCGGAGCGCTCGATGCCAGGGGTGGCTGACCAATGCTGATTCAGC
>JANLID010000114.1 GCA_024654105.1 Gallionella sp.
GGTGCACAAAATCAGTTCGGCCATGATGGCACTGAAAAACCTCAACCGCGAACAGATTGCACAGGTATTTCAGGATTTTCTGGTTTCCGCAGCAGGCAAGACTACTATCGGGATGGATTCCAACGATTACATCCGTGGCATGCTCACCAAAGCACTGGGGGATGACAAGGCTGCCGGCTTGCTGAATCGCATCATGCACAACAGCGATACCAGCGGCATCGAAAGTCTGAAATGGATGGACCCGGGCGCGGTGGCGGAAATGATCTGCAACGAACATCCGCAAATCATCGCGACCATTCTGGTGCATCTGGAACCAGACCAGGCCGCCGAAATCCTTAAAATGTTCACCGATCGCACCCGTAACGATGTGCTGCTGCGCATTTCCACGCTGGACAGCGTGCAGCCTGTCGCGCTGCGCGAGCTCAATGATGTGCTGGGCAAGCTCATGTCCGGTGGCAGTTCCACCAAAAAAAGCCTGCAAGGCGGTGTGGCTACCGCTGCGGGAATCCTGAATTTCATGGGTAGTGCGCTGGAAGCGGAAATGATGGAAAACGTCCGCAGTTACGATCCCGATTTGGCGCAAAAAATTGAAGACGAGATGTTCGTCTTTGAAAATATCATGGATATTGATGATCGTGGCATCCAGCTCATTCTTCGTGAAGTTCAGTCGGAGTCTTTAATTATCGCCCTCAAGGGCGCCAATGAGGAGCTGCGCGAGAAGATTTTCAAGAATATGTCGCAACGCGCTGCCGAAATGATGCGCGAGGATCTTGAGTCAAAAGGCCCGGTCAAGCTCAGCGATGTGGAAGCCAATCAAAAGGAAATCCTCAAAATCGTGCGCCGCTTATCCGACGAAGGCCAGATTGCTTTAGGCGGCAAGGGCGAGGAAGCTTATGTCTGATGATCCAACTGGCCATTCGACTAAGCGAGCAAACAACGCTCGCCAAGTCGCTGGTCATAATGCAATTATCCCCAAAGAACAACTGACGGCCTTTGAACGCTGGGAGTTGGCCTCGTTCGATTCATTTCCCGGCGGCATACGTCAAGGCAGCACAATAAAAAGTACCCGTCTTTCCACCGTCGCGGAACCGGAGAATATCCGCCAACAAGCACACGATGAGGGGCGCAAACAAGGCCATGATGCGGGCTATGCCGCCGGCATCCAGCAGGCGCGCAGTGAGGCAGCACAAATTCACGCATTACTGCAAAACCTGCAGGATGCAATCAACCAGGTGGATGAGCAGATTGCGCAGTCCCTGCTCGATTTGTCGCTGGAAGTTGCCCACAGGATGGTTGGTGAAACCTTGCAGGTAAAACCGGAGGTGATTTTGAAAGTCGTCAACGATGCGATCAACAGCCTGCCGCACTTCAATCAGAATGCCCATTTGATCATGCACCCGGACGATCTTGAACTGGTGCGCAAACAAATGGGTGATCAGCTATCGCACGCCGGGTGGAAGATTTTTACCGATGCACAGATCAGGCGCGGAGGATGCCGTGTAGAGACCGCACACAGCAACGTGGATGCCACGATGGAAGGGCGCTGGAAACGTATTGTCGAATCGATCGGGCAGGATAGATCATGGCTGGACTGACCTCTCATGGCGCCAAATGGCGGGACTTTCTCAATGAAGGCCGCGAGTATGTGGCGGAATGCAACCCGATGCCGCCAAGCGGCCACCTGACCAAGGTAACCGGTTTGGTGATGGAGGCGGTCGGCCTGAAAATGCCGGTCGGCAGCACCTGCGCCATCCATCTGCCAAACAATGTGGTCGAAGCGGAGGTGGTCGGTTTCTCCGGCGAAAAGTTATTCCTGATGCCGGAAAATGATGTGTATGGCCTGGTGCCAGGCGCGCGCGTGATGCCGATTGAACCCGCGCATATCCTGACTCTGGGCGGTAAACGCAAACTGATGCGCCGTCGCGTTGCCGACCGTGCCAAACATCTGCCGGTCGGCAGCATGTTGCTCGGC
>JANLID010000255.1 GCA_024654105.1 Gallionella sp.
ATCTGCAAGCGTCTTACGATCTTAAAATCGCAGAGGCGACCATCGGTAAACGTCTTGTCAATGTGCATTCGTTCGTTCATGCCTAACCCTTCATTCAACGGAGACGCTAAACCGACCCCCGTTGGACGCGCGCCCCCGCTACCGTTGACCGGAGCAGACGCGCGGCGAGAAAATACAAGAATGGGTAAAGTAGAATTTCCCTGTTTTCGGTTTCGGACTATAACTGTGATTGAAAGAAATAAATGATGGAGCACTATGTGACCCCCCTACTCTCCCGCTTCACCCTATTCATTGCGTTCTGCTTTGCCTCTCTAGCCTATGCCCAGGCCAGCACCTTGCCGCCGCTAAGTCCCGCAGAACTGGAAGCGGTGATCCAAGAGATCAAGGCTATGGCAAAAACTGACGAAAGCCTGGCCGAAAGTTTTGTGGTGCGTGAGGCGACGCCTGCGCGCATCGAGCGGCTGTATTCAATGCCGGAATTCACTCAACAGCCCACGGATATCCGCGTGAACGGGCTGATTTTTGCGGGGCAGGGATCACTCCTGACTTTCGATAAGCCGTCCGACATCATAACCAAAGTGTCATCCTGGTTTCCCGAGGAAGTCTCCGCCGCACGGGCAGAGAATTCATGGGGATTCCTAACTTCTCTCGATTTGTATGTCCCCTACCCAAGCTGGAAAGATGAGCCAGCCGCCTTCTACACACTTTGGAACTGTATGCCGCGGATCGCCTGGGCGCAGCCCACGCAGAACCCTTTCATGTGGCGGGTCAATATGAGCCTGCCGTGGATGGCGATTGCGGCAAAAAGTTCGGCCGATGTTGACTTCAAACAGTGCATTAACGAGCTCAGCGGCTGGAGGCCGGAACGCACGCAGAAAGAGGATGAAGCGAGACGCAAAGCGATACGCGAAACAGGCAGCCGGGTAACTGTGGTATTGCAGAAAAAATTCGCACGCTTTTTGTCGTCCAATGGCTGTCGGGGCACCGGCCCGGACGATTGCGTCTTAATACTTTTATTGTGGAGCAGTCTTTCTCCTGATGATGTGAATCTAGCCAAAGCTATTCAGGCGTTGGAGCCTGAGGTCGCACCTGACGGCCCGTTGCCCGCACTGCAAAAACCGGCTGATCAATACCAGCCCGGCGCTAATGAGAGCGAACCGCGCTTTGATGAAGGCTTACGCAAAGCGGCGTTCCTGCGCGCGAAATTGACCTCGATAGCGAGCAATCCGTCAGCATGGCCGTCTCAGGCTCTAGCGGCGATGCTGGATCAGATGTCACGTTTTAGGACGATGTTCGATGCCGCACGCATACGGGGAATGAACTATTACAAACTCTACAACAACGAGCCCGTCAACCCGTGGCAGGTTCTCTCCCTGGATGTGGGAAAGACGCCGCGCGTGCAAGCTGCGGTGCTGGCGCAACTGGACAGCCTCGCCAACAAGGCGTCGTGTGACGTTATCGCTGCATGGACAGAGGATCAAGCATTGCGCGCGACTTTCGCGTTACGGCGCCTGACAGATCAGCCGCGCTTATGGTGCATCGGTCCAGACTGGAATTGGCTCAAGCAGGGGGAATCACAGGAAGCGCGCGATTTGCGCCAGCGTTATCTCGGTTTGCTAGGCCATGTTGAATCGGGAGCGGTGCACGAGAGGTTGCTGAGCGAGTTTACCGATTACAGCAAAAACTGTTTCGAGCAAGAAGACGGGCCTGCCCCGGACTGGCTGCGCGCCGTTTGCAAGAAGTGGATTGCCGAGCCACAGACGGCGCAGCTCACGCTCAAACACAGCCGCTTAACCTTGAGCAACGCAACACAATTTCATGCGACGCCGCTGCAACTGCCGCTCGCATCGGACACCGCGCCGCCAGACATTGCGGCATGGTTGCCTAAACTCGTGCGCGGCATGAATGGCGCGGCGCAGCAAAAAATGCAGGCTTTCATCGACGACTTGAAGCGCCGCAAAGGCTCGGTACACACCGCAACCTGGTGGAGCCATCCGCGTCATGGCAAGTCGCTGGTCGAGTTACAACTTTATATTGAACCGCGGCACCCGGTATGGCCTTACGCCGGTTCGCGCATGCTTTTAGTGTTCGAGGCGCAAACTCTCACCCTTGTTGGCGTGCCACAGCGCTTCAGCGGCCAACATGACTACGGGAAAATTGTGCACGTCTCCGACCTGGATGAAGATGGCAATCTCGAAGTGTGGTGGGCAGAAGCGTTCCGAACCTGCGTTGGTGATGTGACTGATCTGGAACGTGGTTTGGACTGCTCGGCGAGGATGGCAGACATGGGCGAAATCAAGGGAGATTCTCTGACCTATTTTGCCAATACGCCCAGGACGAAGCAGCAGCCCGGTATGCGTAAAACCCTGCCTTCCAACCCGGCGCTGATGGCGCTCGTGATGCCAGCGGATGTCCTAGACGTTCAACGCCCCTGCAATACCGTGCTGATCGGCGCTGCTCTGGGAGACGGCTTAGGCATCAGTTTTCGCGAGCGCGCTCAAGACGGCGAAGTAATTGATCTGGTGTGCAAACCCCACCCGCTGCACCCCGAGCAAACCATCGTGGCGCTGTTTCACGACCTCAAAGACAAGCAGGGCGAATTTGTCGAAAACCAAAAAGGCTTTGTCCTTGCCGTGATCGATGCCAAGCGAAGAATATTGCACAGCCTGTATCGCGACAATATCGGGGAGGATGCCTCTATCCGTATCGACGGGTATAGCCTGCAACTCGACACGGCGCGCTACAACCTCGCGCCTGGCGTGCGCGCATTGGGCGTGCGTATGAACACAGGCTATGGCCCGAGGTGTGCAGAGGGCGGGGAGAACAATTATCTCTCGCTTTTTGTTGAGGAAGGCGCGCAACTCAAGGCGGTGCTGAAAGACCTGCCCATGAGTATGTGGGCCATCACCGAAGGTAGTAATGGATGCGGCTATAGCGATACTGCCTACACAATGGACAGCGTAGCGCTGACGCTCACGCTATCTGCTACCGTAACGAATGGCTGGCGCGACCTGGAGGTGGTGGCGCACCATCAGATCGAGGCCGGAGAGGGCGCCGACATGGTTAAGCAACAGCCGAAGACGCAAGTGTTGGGTAAGCTGCGCTCCAACGGGAAAATGTATTCCGGCGATTATGGCTGGGTGCACAGCCGCCTCTGGCCCAACCGGTAAACCCCGCGACACATAGGGGAATCTGCGTTGGCTGGCAGCCGCTGGAGAGAAACAATAGGGCCTACCATTGAATTTGCCTCCCTTGCACCGACATGGCCATACCCATTCGGCTTGAATTCCACAGTGTGCGTGGGAGCAGCCAACGGAGAAGATTAGGGCTAGGTCTTGAAATATCAGCCCTGCCAACTCTTTTTTTTCGCACCAGCGAAGCACTATCTGATCGGGTCGGGCGCCAGCGTGATGCACGTGGCTGGGCTAAGCGTGACCTACTCAGTCAGCGGCGGCCCGCTATTTCCATCCTGATCGCGGTCATGGTGGAAATGACGAGAAACCCGGAGCATCCTAGACCCACTCTGTCCGACCGGCCTGAAAGGAAACGAACATGCCCCTGATTTACCCCACCCGCCACCAGAAACTCACCCCGGCCGCGTTCACGGCGGTGTGGCTCGCGTCGCTGGTGAGCACGGTGCTGCTGCCGCTGGGGGTGGTGTTTTTTCTGGATGTATTCGTGGAGGTGCGCGGCTTCCAGCCGGGGCTCGGGCCGTATGTGTTCGCAGTCGGCGGCGCGCTGGCGATCGTTTCGTATATGCTGGCGCAGCGGTTCCGCGCCGAGTACCGCGAGCCGCGCTCGCTACCCGCCGCCACAGACGAACCGGCGCTGCGCGCCTACGCCAAGAAGCTCTTCATCGGGCTGGGGATCGCCGAGAGCCCGTGCTATGCCGCGATTTTCTATTACGTCCTGACCCGGGATGTCGCCTGGACGCTGGCGCTGTGCGCGGCCGCGGTGTTCCTGGTGATGCTGTACAAACCCGCCTGGCCGGCCGCCCGGCACTGACCGCATCAGGAAG
>JANLID010000275.1 GCA_024654105.1 Gallionella sp.
TCTAAAACATTTTTTCACGCTTGGGAATGCGACATGATGTCGCGCGGCAAAATGTCGCACCCCCGCATATTTTCCTGCTTCCAGCCAGACACGCGCAAAAAATTCGTCCCGACGGGCATGGCAAGGATGCCGTCTCTGGGAATTAAACTTGCCATGCCCGTTGGCCGTTCCTCGAAACTCGCCGCAAGCGGTTCGCTTTCCCTCGCATCAATCCTCTGGTGGAACTGCCGGCTATTCGACTAAGCCAGCAAGCGTGCAAGTCACTGGTTATCCGGTTATCCCGCAAGCGGGGAAAGCGAAGCGAGGGGGGCGGAGCCAGGCGAACGAGCCGCTGCGCAAGTTTTACGTTAATGTCATAATTACGGCACACGATCACTCACACGGAGATTCACAACATGGCAAGAATGGTGCAATGCGTAAAACTGGGACGCGAGGCGGAGGGGCTGGATCGTCCGACCTACCCGGGGCCACTGGGCCAGCGGATTTTTGAAAATGTTTCCAAGGAGGCTTGGCAGGGTTGGATCAGATTCCAGACCATGCTGGTGAACGAAAACCGCCTCAATCTCGCCGACGCGCAGGCGCGCAAGTTTCTGGCCCGGCAAATGGAGGATTACTTCTTCGGCGAAGGAACAGAAATGCCGCAGGGATACATGCCTCCCAAGAGCTGACACCCCATACCTTGGCCAAAAAATTTGTCCCGCAGCAATTCCTGAACCGCGAGCTCGGCCAGCTCGAGTTCAACCGGCGCGTGCTGGCGCAAGCTGAAGACACGTCAGTCCCGCTGCTGGAGCGCTTGAAATACCTGTGCATTGTCAGCAGCAATCTCGATGAGTTTTTCGAGATCCGCGTGGCGGGGCTTAAAGAGCAAATCAAGCTGGGTAGTGTTACTGCCGGCGCCGACGGCATGACCGCCAGGCAAACGCTCAAGCTGGTGTGCGAGCAGGCGCATCAACTGATCGAGCGGCAATACCAGTTGTTCAATGCGGACATCATTCCCGCGCTGGCTGGGCAGGGTATCCGGTTCTTGCGCCGCACCCAGTGGAGCGAGGCGCAGCAGGCCTGGGTCAGGGAATTTTTCTTGCGCGAAGTGATGCCGGTGCTGACCCCGATCGGACTCGACCCGGCACACCCGTTTCCGCGCGTGCTCAACAAGAGCCTGAATTTTGCTGTCGAACTGCAGGGCAAGGATGCGTTCGGACGCAATCAGGCACGCGCCATTGTTCAGGCGCCGCGCGTGTTGCCGCGCACCATCCTGATGCCGCCGGAAATCAGCGGATGCGAATACGGCTTTGTGTTCCTCTCCTCGATTCTGCACGCGCATGTCGGTGAGCTGTTCGCCGGCATGGAGGTGCTCGGTTGCCATCAGTTCCGCGTGACACGCAACAGCAATCTGTTTGTGGATGAAGAAGAAATGAAAAACCTGCGTATCGCCCTGCAGGGTGAATTGCCGCAACGCCATTTCGGCGACGCGGTGCGCCTCGAGATTGCCGACACCTGCTCGCCGCAAATCACCGAAATATTGCTCAAGGAATTTAATCTCACGCCAGAGGATTTATACCGCGTGGATGGTCCGGTAAATCTGGTGCGCCTGATGGAGATTCCCGACCTCGTGGCGCGCGCCGACCTAAAATTTTCTGATTTTGCACCCGGCGTGCCACCGGTGATACAAAAAAAGAGCGCCAATATGTTCAAGGCGATCCGCAAGAGCGACATCCTGCTGCACCACCCTTACCAGTCGTTCAACCCGGTCATCGATTTCATCCAGCAGGCGGCCAGCGACCCGGGTGTGGTGGCGATCAAACAAACCGTGTACCGCACCGGCGCGGTTTCCGCGCTGATGGAAGCCTTGATCGGTGCGGCGCAGCGCGGCAAGGAGGTGACTGTAGTCGTGGAACTGATGGCACGCTTCGACGAAGAGGCCAACATCAATTGGGCAACCCGCCTGGAACAAGTGGGGGCACACGTGGTATATGGCGTGGTCGGCCACAAGACTCATGCCAAGATGCTGATGGTGGTGCGCCGTGAGGACGGCAAGTTGCGCCGCTATGTTCATCTCGGCACCGGCAATTACCACCCGCGCACCGCGCGGCTCTACACCGACTTCGGCCTGTTTACCTGCAACGAGGAGGTCTGCGAGGATGTGAACGAGGTGTTCAGCCAGCTCACCAGCCTCGGCAAGGCGCGCAAACTGCACCACCTGTGGCAGTCGCCGTTTTCATTGCACAGCGAGGTCATGCGCGCCATCCAGAATGAAACCAGCCTCGCCAAGGCGGGCAAGCCCGCGCACATCATTGCCAAGATGAACGCACTGCTTGAGCCGGAAACCATCAACGCGCTTTATGAAGCCTCCGCTGCGGGCGTGAAAGTGGATCTGATCGTGCGCGGTGTGTGCGCATTGCGCCCCGGCGTGAAGGGTTTGTCGGAAAATATCCGGGTGCGCTCGGTGATCGGACGTTTTCTGGAGCACACGCGCATCTTTTATTTCCGCAACAACCTGAAACATGACGTGTATCTCGCTAGCGCGGACTGGATGGACAGGAACTTCTTCCGCCGCATCGAGGTGTGCTTCCCGGTGCTCGACAAGAAGCTCAAGAAGCGCGTGATTGATGAAGGGTTGAAAATTTATCTGCAAGACAACAGCCAGGCGTGGGACATGGATGGCGAGGGGCATTACCGGCGCAAGAACACTCGTCGTGCCGAACCGAAATGCGCGCAAATCGGGTTACTCAGGCAACTTGCCAGTTTGCCGGATAAGGTGGTTTCTTAGTGTTTCTTCGGGCGGCCGGTCTTGATCTTTTCCAGCCCCGTCAGGGCGCGCTGCAACTGTACCGCATTTAATTTGGCCAGTGCCCTCAAGCCGGCGCGCAACACTTCGCTTTTCTTGACAGACAGTCCGGCCTCCAGACAAGTTTCCTTGATTTCGGCAATCTTCTGATACTCGCTCTGCGGCATGGTAAAACTGTCACGCACTATTTTTACCTTGGGCTCTTTTTTGGTTTTTTTTGCCACCGCATCGGCTGTAGATTTCCCCACGGGCAGTTTTTTTACAGCGTTCTTTGCTGCAGCCGGAATCGTCTTTTTGGTTGTCATGACATCTCCTTCGGATTAGAGTAGCGCTGGCAGTGTATCCGGTATAAGCCGGCAAGTGAACTGTAATCTGGGAGATCGTGGTGGACTTGATTCTGTGGCGGCACGCGGAAGCAGCGGATGGCATACCCGATCACGCTCGCAAGCTCACCGCAAAAGGCGTCAAACAGGCGGAGAAAATCGCGGCCTTTCTGCATCAGCATCTGCCCGATGACACACGCATTCTGGTCAGCCCGGCGACCCGCACACAACAAACCGTTACGGCGCTCACCAATCACTTTACCCTCGCTCCCGCCATTGCGCCCGGCGCTTCGGCA
This sequence comes from Gallionella sp., assembly GCA_024654105.1. Taxonomy (GTDB): domain Bacteria; phylum Pseudomonadota; class Gammaproteobacteria; order Burkholderiales; family Gallionellaceae; genus Gallionella. The sequence continues at coordinate 3,405 of JANLID010000275.1, forward strand.
CAAGCCGTGTTGCAGGTGGCGCGCTGGCCGGATGCAGGCGGCACGGTACTGATTGTCGGCCACCAACCGACGCTGGGCGAAGTTGCGGCGCAACTGCTGGGCTGCAGCGATTATCCGTTAAGCATCAAAAAAGGCGCTTTGTGGTGGTTTAACCGCCGTGAGCGCGAAGGCTCGGCGCAGATCACCTTGCGTTTGGTTATCACGCCGGATTTTTTATAAAGGGGATCATCATGTTCGAATCAGCCGAACTCGGTCACAAGATAGACAAGGATACTTACGACAAGGAAGTGCCGCCATTGCGCGAAGCCTTGCTGGAAGCGCAGATGGATATGGCCAAGTTGGCCAAATTCCCGGTCATCATTCTGGTTGGCGGCGTGGATGGCGCGGGGCGGGGCGAAACCGTCAACCTGCTCAACGAATGGATGGATCCGCGCTTTATCCAGACCCACGGCATGGGTGAGCCTTCCGATGAGGAACTGGATCGCCCGATGATGTGGCGCTTCTGGCGCGAGCTGCCGCCGAAGGGCAGGATCGGCGTATTTCTCGGCTCCTGGTACACCTGGCCGATTCTCAACCGGGTGGCCGGCCGCACCAAGGTGGCCGATCTCGACCAGAGCCTGGAGCGCGCCAAACGCCTGGAAACGATGCTGGTGGATGAGGGTGCGCTGATCCTGAAGTTCTGGATGCATCTATCCAAAGAGAAGCAGGAAAAACGCCTGAAAATTCTTGAGAAAGACCCGAAAACCCGCTGGCGCGTCACGGATCGCGACTGGGAACATTACAAGAAGTACGACAAGTTTCATGTCGTGAGTGAAAGCGTGATGCGCCACACCAGCACGGCTGAGGCGCCGTGGACCATCGTCGAGGGTTTCGATGCGCGCTACCGCAGCCTGACGGTGGGCAAGGTCATTCTGGACGCTATCCGCAAACGCCTGGATGAAGCCGGTAAAAAAATTACTGAGGTTTCCGCGCCGCCGCCGCTTCCTTCGATCGACCTGCTGGATATTCTGAAGACACTGGACCTCAACCAGAAAATTGACAAGAAAAAATTCCAGCTCGAGCTGGAAAAATATCAGGGCAAGCTTGCGCTGTTGACGCGCAGTCCGAAGTTTCGGGACATCACCGTCATCGCCATGTTTGAAGGCAACGATGCCGCCGGCAAGGGCGGCGCCATCCGCCGCATCACCAGCGCGCTGGATGCGCGCCAATACAACATCGTCCCGGTCGCGGCACCCACCGAGGAAGAGCGCGCACAGCCCTACCTGTGGCGTTTCTGGCGGCACATCCCGCGGCGCGGTCGGGTGACGATTTTCGACCGTTCCTGGTATGGCCGCGTGCTGGTCGAACGCGTCGAAGGCTATTGCTCAGAAGCTGACTGGATGCGCGCCTACAGCGAGATCAACGACTTCGAGGCGCAACTGGTGCGCCACAATATCGTGCTGGTCAAGTTCTGGCTCTCCATCAGCAAGGATGAACAGCTCGGGCGCTTCAAGGCGCGCGAAAAGATCGGCTTCAAGCGTTTCAAAATTACCGAAGAAGACTGGCGCAACCGCAAGAAATGGGACGAATACGAACATGCCGTGTGCGACATGGTGGATCGCACCAGCACCGAAATCGCGCCGTGGACGCTGGTGGAAGCCAACGACAAGAATTTTGCGCGCATCAAGATCCTGAAAACGCTATGCCGGCAAATCGAAGCGGAAATGGCGGTGAAGGTGGCGCCAGTGAGAAAGAAATAGGCATTTGCCCGATCGAGGTTGTTGCGCCAATGCTTTGAGGCTGGGACAAGATCGGCATTTCCTCAGAGCGCTGTCCCTTCCTCGTTCCATGGCGCGACCTTGAACAGCAGCAGCATTCCCGGCAAAGCCAGCAGCGCGCACAGCAGGAAAAACCCGGCCCAGCCCATTGCCTCCACCAGCCAGCCGGTCGCCGCATTGGCGAAGGTGCGCGGCATTGCCATCAGGCTGGTGAACAGCGCGAACTGCGTGGCGGTGTAGGCCGGGTGGGTAGTGCGCGCAATAAACGCGACGAAGGCGACGGTGCCGAGTCCGACGCCGAGCGCTTCGAGGCCGATCACGATGGCGAGCTGGGCGAGTTCCACGGCGGTGATCTCGGCATGGTGTCCCACCGATGCAAGCCAGGCGAAGCCGAAGATGGAGACTACCTGCACCACGCCGAACAGCCACAGTGCGCGGTTGATGCCGATCTTCACCATCCACAGGCCGCCGATCATGCCGCCGATCACGGCGGGCCACAGCCCGGCATTCTTCGCGATCAGCCCGATCTGCGTCTTGGAAAAGCCCATGTCGAGATAGAACGGCGTGGCCAGCGCGGTGCACATGCTGTCGCCGAGCTTGTAGAAAAACAGGAACGCGAGGATCAGCAGCGCGCTGCGCCAGCCCTGGCGCGTGATGAATTCATGAAACGGCTCGACCACCGCCTCGCGCAGGGTCTTGGGCGGTGTGGCGCGGTGCGGCTCACTCACCATCAACGTCATCGCAATACCTGGCAGCATGAACAGCGCGGTAATGATGAACACCATGTTCCATGGCAGAAAGTCGGCAAGAATCAGCGACAGCGAACCTGGCACCAGCCCGGCGATGCGGTAGGCGTTGACGTGTATCGCATTGCCCAACCCCAGATCCACATCGCTCAACAACTCACGGCGGTAGGCATCCAGCACAATATCTTGCGTGGCGCTCAATACCGCCAGCAGTGTGGCAATCCACGCGATGGCGGCAAGATCGCTGGTCGGCGAGAAACCACCCATTGCCGCGATCACTGCCAGCAGCCCGAGCTGGGTCAGCAGCATCCAGCCGCGCCGCCGCCCCAGCAGCGGCACTACATAGCGATCCAGCAACGGCGACCACAGGAATTTCCAGGTGTAGGGAAACTGGATCAGCGCAAACAGGCCGATGGTCTTGAGATCGACATTTTCGCTGCGCAGCCACGCGGGAACCAGGTTGAACAGCAGATACAGCGGCAGGCCGGAAGCGAAGCCGGTGAACACGCAGATCAGCATGCGGCGGGTGAAGAGTTGCTGCCAGACGGTCATAAAGCACCGCGCACAATTACTGCGCCCGCAATGTTGTGCGCGGAGTTTTCACGCCTATTAAATTTATACCCCACGCTGAAACCGGTAAACAGCCGTGCTGCCCAGCAGGTTCGGTAGCAGGTTCACTTCGCGTTCGCCTGTCATCACGCGACGATCAAGGATCGCGACTTGATAACGGTCGCAGAACATCTCGAAGTCGTGCAGCGTGCACAGATGCACGTTCGGCGTGTCGTACCACTGATAGGGTAGCTCACTGGAAACCGGCATGTTGCCACGCAGCACGCAAAGACGGTTTTTCCAGTAGCCAAAGTTGGGGAAGCTGACGATTCCTTCGCGGCCGACGCGCAGCATTTCCCGGATCAGAGCCTCGGTGTAGCGTGTGGCTTGCAGTGTCTGCGACAGGATCACGAAGTCGAACGAGCCGTCCTCAAAATCTTCCAGCCCGGATTCCAGGTCGTCCTGGATCACGTTCACGCCATTGGCGATGCACGACACGATGTCGAGATCGCTGATCTCCACGCCGTAGCCGCGTACCGCGCGGGTTTTCTTGAGGTAGCGCAACAGGCTGCCGTCGCCGCAGCCGAGGTCGAGCACCGACGCGCCCCTGGGTATCCACGCGGCAATCGCGGCAAAATCCGGGCGTTCGGCGGCGAGTACGGTGATGTCGTTTTGCGTCATGCTGCAAACTCCCCTGCCACATTATCGAGATAGGCGCGCACCACATCGAAATAGTGCGGATGCTCCATCAGGAAGGAATCGTGGCCGTGCGTCGAGGTGATCTCCGCATAGCTGACATTGCGCCGGTTGTGCAAAAGGGGGCGCACAATTTCGCGCGCGCGCTCCGGCGAAAAGCGCCAGTCGGTGGTGAACGAGATCACCAGAAAATCCGCTTGGGCGCGCGCGAACGCCTGGTTCAAGTCGCCGCCGAAATCATGCGCCGGATCAAAATAATCCAGCGCCTTGGTCATCAACAGATAAGTGTTGGCATCGAAGTAGGACGCAAATTTATCGCCCTGGTAGCGCAGATAGGATTCGATTTCGAACTCGATTTCGTAGCTGTAATTAAATTTGCCATCGCGCAACTCGCGGCCGAATTTATCCGCCATCACATCGTCGGACAAATAGGTGATGTGCCCCAACATGCGCGCCAGCCGCAGGCCGCGCGTCGGCACCACGTGGTGCCGGTAGAAATTGCCGCCGTGAAAATCCGGGTCGCTCAGTATCGCGCTGCGCGCCACATCGTTGAACGCGATGTTCTGCGCGGTGAGATGCGGCGCGGCGGCAATCGCCAGCACATGGCGCACCCGCTCGGGAAAGGTCAGCGACCATTGCAGCGCCTGCATTCCGCCCAGACTGCCGCCGATCACTGCCGCGAACTGGCGGATGCCGAGCAGATCTGCGAGGCGCGCCTGCGATGCCACCCAGTCTTCCACCGTGATCACCGGAAAATTCGCGCCATAGGGCTGCCCGGTTTGCGGGTCGATGGAAGAGGGGCCGGTCGAGCCGTGGCAGCCGCCGAGATTGTTCAGGCCGAGCACGAAAAATTTATTGGTATTGATCGGCTTGCCGGAACCCACCATGTTATCCCACCAACCGATGTTTTTGGTATCGTCCGCATAATAACCCGCAACGTGATGATGCCCGGACAGCGCGTGACAAACCAGAATCGCGTTGGATTTATCGGCGTTCAATTTGCCGTAGGTCTCGTACACCAACTCATAGCGCGGCAACACCGCACCGCTGCGAAAAATCAGCGGGGTGTCGAATTGCGCGCATTGCGCACTGACAATACCTAGGGGCTCACTCAAAATCATGCTCTCCAAAACAAAACCCGTTCAGCTTGCGCGGGACGGGTTGCCTCGCTTTAGCTGGTATGTTTAACGTGCCCCGCAAGCTGATGTCAAATCGGCACTGATGAAACTACTGATAGAACTACTAGCCATCTGACTAAACGAGCAAACAACACTCGTTAAGTCGCTGGTTATGGTGCGCAGTTTCCGCATTTTAAAAGGGTCTGTCAATGCGCCTGTATCGACGCCCGTTATACCGATGACAAAAACTACATCAGGATGATATCGTATTGTTCCTGCGTGTAAATCGTTTCCACCTGCATCGAGACAGGCTTGCCGATAAAGTCGGAAAGTTGCGCCAGAGCCTGCGATTCTTCTTCCAGGAACAGGTCGATGACTTGTTGCGACGCCAGGATGCGGTATTCGCGCGCGTTGAACTGGCGCGCCTCACGCACGATTTCGCGCAGGATTTCATAGCATACGGTCTGTGCGGTCTTCACTTCGCCGCGCCCCTGACAGGTCGGGCAGGGTTCGCACAGCACATGCGCCAGGCTTTCGCGGGTGCGCTTGCGCGTCATTTCCACCAAGCCCAGCGAGGAAAAGCCGTTTACGTTGATGCGCGTATGGTCGCGCGCCAGCGCTCTCTTGAATTCTTCCAGCACCGCATCGCGATGCTCGTGGGTATCCATGTCGATGAAGTCGCAGATGATGATG
>JANLID010000280.1 GCA_024654105.1 Gallionella sp.
AGGATTGAAACACCACCAGGAGAAATTTATGGACGACACCAAGGCAGTTTCACCGGCAACCAGAGCAGCAACCCAGGCAAAGCGGGTAACCCGCAAAAGACAGGACCCGGTTAGCAATCCCTATGTGAATCATGAATTGAATCTCAACTCATCTCAGGCTCAGGTGGCGTTCGAGAATGGTTTTATGGAATGCGATGCGGCGCTGCACAGCCTGAGTGTTGTTCTGCCCGCTGTGTCCAGGAATGCTGATGATGTTCGCGTTGTTCTTGGAGCTGTCGAACATTCGATCAATGAAGCGTTCGCTGACATTCGCAGAGAAGCCGAGCGAATCAAGAAGATTGCCGAGGATAACGGCATTAAAATCGGTGCGATCAGTTACACGCATACCAAGACCTATGAGGCTAGGGTGACGTGCAACAAATCAGGGCAGTATTTGCAGATAATCCGTGAACTGGATGGTTTGATGGGGCTAACCCATGCGATCTGGCTGGCAGGATTCGTGGATGATAATTTCAGGAGCGAAGTTGAGCGTCAATGGAGAAGAAAAACGCTTCGCGTGTCAGCGGAAATCAAGCAAATATCCGATCGCGCTTTCAAGGCTGTATTCAACAAGCAAAATCAGAAAGCGCAGGAACAGGCCGACAATTCAGCAGCAGCCGATAATGCGCTGCCGCCTGACGACAACGCAGCCGCATCCGATGAGGCCGAAAAACCGAAGAAGCCGCGCAGAAGCACAAAAACAAAATCCGAACAGAAAATAACGGCTTTCAATTCCACGCCGGTACTGGTCGATAGCGCGCTGGCCGCAGTTTTTTGAGCCTGGAAGCAGGATAGATTTACTTGGTAAAATCGAAGGTATGACAGAACAGCATAGTAGAGCATTGACACATCTCTAAAATAGAGTGATAGTGAGGCACAAAACTAGAAGAATTCTTCCAATAACGAGTGTCCGGGAATATGGCCACACCAAACGAAAAGCTTGCAGCTTCCCTCGCGATCCTGAAAAGCCTGCAGGATCGTGGGATCATTGTCGTCGAAGCATCGACACACCCGGAATTGACCAGGACGCATCGAGAACGGCTCGTCAAGGCGGGTTTTTTGCAAATGGTCATCGGCGGTTGGTACCTCTCAAATAATCCGTCCGAAGACACCGGCGATTCTACGCAGTGGTACGCCCACATGGAGGCGTTTGTCGCGGCCTACGCCAATTCGCGCTTCGGCAAGCAGTGGCAGGTTCCTCCGGAATTGTCGCTGCTCAAGCAAAGCGGCCATACCGGCGTGCTCAAGCAGATTCAGATCCATGCCCCCAAGGCGAACAACCAGGTAATCAAGCTGCCTCATGGTTGCTCGCTGTTTCTTTATCGGATCCAACCGGAATCGTTATCCGCTGATGCCGTGGAAAGCGCTTCCGGGATGCGCCTGTTGCCACCTGAAGAGGCGCTGGTAAAAGTTGGCCCGACATTTTTTACCTTGCACCCGCTTGCGGCGCAAATTGTGTTGCGGCGTCTGGATGCCCCAACACTGACCGGACTGCTGCTCGACGGCGGCAATAGCGTCGTGGCTGGCCGTCTCGCCGGGGCGCTTGCAGCCGTGGGGCGCGAGGACGATGCCGGGCAACTGGTGGCTGCAATGAAGGCTGCGGACTACAAGGTTGCTCCAGGAAATCCGTTCGAGGTTCCGCTGGTCAATATCGAAGGCCGCTTGGGTGAGTCGCCATACGTGCAAAGAATCAGGGCAATGTGGTCATGTATGCGCGAGGTGGTGATCGCCCGGTTCGATAACGTGCCGCATCATGAAATCGGCAACATCGACCAGATCATCCGTGACATCGAAGCGCGGTATGTGGCCGATGCCTATCATTCGCTCTCCATCGAAGGCTACCGGGTCACCGATGAGCTCATCCAGAAGGTGATGCAGGGCGACTGGAGTCCATTGACCAACCCGCAGGATCAAAATACACGGGATGCCATGGCTGCCAAGGGGTATTTTGAAACTCACAAGAAGGTGGTTGACCTGATTCGTGAATCCCTGGCGAGCGGGCAGTCTTCTGGGGTACTCCTGAAGAAGTATTTCTCCCAGTGGCATTTGGCGCTGTTTTCACCGAGCGTGACAGCCGGTATTCTCAAGCCTGCCGATCTGGCCGGTTACCGGAACAGCCAGGTATTCATCCGCCATGCGCTCCATGTTCCCCCGGCGCCGGAGGCCGTCCGCGATTGCATGCCGGCGCTGATGGAGTTGATCGCCAACGAAGCACATGCCGGTGTCCGGGCTGTACTGGGCCATTTTGTTTTTGTATTCATCCATCCCTATATGGACGGCAATGGTCGTCTGGGGAGATTCCTGATGAACTACCTGTTGGCGACGGGTGGCTATGCATGGACTATCGTCACCGTACAGAGCAGGAACGAATATCTGACCGCGCTGGAGCAGGCGAGCACCTATGGCAACGTGGAGCCCTTCGCCAATCTCATCACTCGTCTTCTGCGCGAACAAACGGCGGCACCTGTCGAGCGAGGCAGCCAGCGCCCATAGCCCATGTCATGAACCTCACATGCCAAGCCCGTGTAAACAAAGATTTCGGAGGTGGGTGAAGCTCATACAGGCGGCACGCGAGGCTTGCTTGCGCAACAAATGAAGCCGTTACCAGACACTGGCGGAGTATCTCTGATGACGCTGTATGGCAGCAAAGGGCTGGAGTTCGGCAACGTCTTGATTCTGGGTGTCGAAGACGGGATATTGCCGCATCTCGATTCCACGGAAGAGGACGAGCGCAGGCTGCTCTATGTTGGCATCATGCGCGTGCACAGTCGCCTGGCATTGAGCATCAGCTTCTGATTCAGTGCGCACCAAACGCCGCTGCCGCCTGCCCTAAATCCATCCCTTCGCTTGGCGGGCTGCCATCACGACATAGATTCAGTTCGTAGTCCAGCGCAAAATTTACGCGCTTGCCGTCCCTGGTGGGAGCATTCGGCTGGATCAGCCTCAATTTGAGGCGGCGGCAACCTTCCTGTTTGAATTTCCTGATCGTTGATACCTCTGCTCTGACCGGATCGGATGCACCGGTGACGGCATGGATTTTGTCGGCTTCCTGCCCTTCAATAATCCCCCTGGATGCCCCATCCGGCGAATCCATTGCCTGCATGAGCAAGGCTTTCACACTGGCTGGCTGGGCGGCTAATGCCGGAGAGCATTGCGCGATCATCAAAAGAATCCCGCACAACGAGCCGAAGGCGAGTTTCGGGGAACGGCCAAATAATATCTGCCACTGTTCAAGTCTCATCATTTACTCAGGTTCGCTGTAGGTTCACTGCTGATGCTCCGGTTAATTTGCAAGGCGATCGTGGGGCGATGCAGGTTCACTGTAGGTATCCTGCGGGTTCACTGGCGGTTTTTCCTCTGCATTCGGAACCAGCACCACGTCGTCTTCGCCATCCGGCATATATACCGCCTTGCCGGCTACTGCTTTCCGCGCGAATAATAATTGTCCATTTTCTGCTGAACAATCGTTGCGTTATCCGTGTTGATGGTTGATACGTCAGGCATTTTCACGTTCGCCATGATTTCGTTCGTAAATTCCGTCATGTCTATTCTGGAAAAATCCAGTGTCGCAAATTCGTCCGCTGTAAAGCCGGAACAATCGCCCCACCCTTTCCCGGTCTGAGCCCTTCCACCTTCGTTGATGATCCGCGCAAGGCGCGAGTTGAAGCAGCAATAGGTTTCGGTCGTCTCGATGCAAATGTTGAGGATCGGTATTTGGCTGGAACAATCGCTGCTGTTGAAGTGGCACAGGTTCTGTCCTTTCCGCATGGCAAGCATCTGTTCCTCCTGCGTGCACGTGAGAAGGTCCTGGACAATCATGAAGCCGATTTGGATTGCGAGCGAGGTGGGATCGAAGGCGAAGGTCAGGCTGCCGTATGTTCCAATCGTAGTGGCGCCTGCCGCTGCGGGACCAAACGACGCCGTGAAACCATAAAGCGAGAACGATGGGCTGAAAGAAGGTGTTGTTCCG
>JANLID010000118.1 GCA_024654105.1 Gallionella sp.
ACATACATATCGCACTTGCCCTCAAAATGCACTGCTTTTAATCCATGGTATTTTTTCAGCAACCTGTTCAGGCGTGCCGGTGATGGTGAGATAACGTGCGCGTCAGCGCCTGAGGTTCGTCGTCGATCCTGTTGATTTCTCGGCACTGCATCGGTCTGGCCCTCAGCGGCTGAAGCCGCCTTTGTGTCGCTGTCTAACGGCACGACTGAACAGGTTGCTGAAAAAATACCATGGATTAAAAGCAGTGCATTTTGAGGGCAAGTGCGATATGTAAGTAGCATGCGCGGAGATGAAAACCAACAAGAAGCGATGTTCAGTTACGTTAGCCTCGATCAGCGAGTTCCCACCGACCACCCTTTGCGCGCGATTCGCAAAATGGCCGACCAAGCATTGGCCGAGTTGTCAGGGCATTTCGACGCGCTCTACGCCCGGCGGGGACGACCATCGAAGCCGCCGGAGCAGTTGATTCGGGCGCTGCTGTTGCAAGTGCTGTACGCGATCCGCAGCGAGCGGCAACTGATGGAGCGGATCCGGTATGACTTGCTGTTCCGTTGGTTCGTGGGGTTAGGGATCGATGAAGAGGAATGGGACGCCACGGTATTCACGAAGAATCGCGACCGGTTGATGCAGGGCGAGGTGGCGCAGCGGTTGCTGGAGGCGGTGATGGAACAGGCGCGGAGCAAGAATCTGCTGAGTGAGGAGCATTTCACGGTAGACGGGACGCTTCTGGAAGCGTGGGCCAGCCGGAAGAGTTTTGTGCCCAAAGATCCGGCCGACGTGGCGGGGACGGGCGCGCGTGGGAGAAAGTGTTTGCGGGACACGCACGAGTCCCGGACGGACCCGCAAGCGCGCTTATATAAGAAGAGCACGGCTGGGGAATCGAAGCCGAGTTATCTGGGACATGTGATGATTGAGAATCGCAACGGCTTGGTAGTGGCGGCCTGCGCTACCCAGAGCAGTGCCAGGGCAGAGCGGGAGGCAGCTTTGGCGATGCTGGATGAGATGGGTATGAAGCCAGAGCGGATTCCGCGAGCCGCTCAGCGAATCACGCTGGGAGCGGACAAGTCGTATCAGGAGCAGAAGTTTATCGAGGGGCTGCGGCAGCGGCACATCGTGCCCCATGTGGCCGAGTACCAGTCATCGACGCACTGGGGAAACTTTCTGACCGAAGCAGAACGGAACGATCCGGGGCTTGCGGTCAGCCAAAAGAAACGCAAACTGGTGGAGCGGGTGTTCGGTTGGGGCAAGCTGGACAGCGTTATGCGCAAGATCAAGTTGCGCGGGCTGGATCGCGTGGATTGGTTGTTTCGTTTCCTGGTCACCGCCCACAATCTGGTGCGGATGATGAAGTTGATTCCTGCGCAGTAAGCGCCGGGAGTAGTGTCTCTGCAGGGCGGAAAAAGGCCCGCGCAGAGACAGAAATCGCATGCAGAGTCGCGGCAAAACCCGAAAAAAGTGACTACTGAAAAAACATACAGCCACCGTGAGCGAATTTTTCAGCAGCCTGTTCAGCCGTGCCGGTGGCGGGCAGGAATAATCGGCCTTTAGGCCCTGAGGTAGAAGCCCTCAGCGGCTAGAGCCGAACCGCTTATGGCCT
>JANLID010000303.1 GCA_024654105.1 Gallionella sp.
TCGCCATTTGGTATGGCGCAATAACCAACGGGCATTGCGCCGCATGTTAGCGGCTACCATCTGGTGCAATGCGCTACGCTTATTGCACCCTACGTAAAACTGCCCCCTACTCTTCTCACTATCATTCAGCGCACCGCGAGCCGCCACAACGACGTGATCTCCGCCGCACGCGCGGCATGCAACGGATCGGCTGCATCAGAAACTTTTGGATGATGCGGCTTGACATCCATCCGCGCTATCACTTTCAACCCTGCCGCAGCGAATGCAGCCAGCAGTTCATCACGAGTGCGCAGGCCGAGATGCTCGGCGATATCCGAAAGCACCAGCCAGCCCTCCCCGCCCTGCTCCAGATGTTCAGCAAGCCCGTTGATGAATCCGCGCAACATGCGGCTGTCCGGGTCGAAGATCGCGCGCTCGATCGGAGAGCCGGGACGCGCCGGGATCCACGGCGGATTGCAGACGATCAGCGGCGCTTTTCCTGCGGGGAACAGATCGGCCTGTACCACCTCCACCTGTGCGCTCAGACCTAACCGCGCGAGATTCTCGCGGGCGCACGCCAATGCCCTGGGGTCCTGATCGGTGGCCACGATATGCTTGACGCCACGGCGCGCCAGCACCGCAGCCAGCACGCCGGTCCCGGTGCCGATGTCGAAAGCCAATTCTGAAGTAGGCAACGGCGCTTCGTTCACCAGTCCCACATACTCGCCGCGCACCGGGGAGTACACGCCGTAGTGCGGGTGGATGCGCGCACCGAGCCCAGCTACGCCGAGAACAGCGATCTCGACACCCTTCTTGCGCCACTCATGCGCGCCGATCAAGCCCAGCAGTTCGCGCAGCGACACCACGGAAGGCTCGCCCCCGATTCCATAGGCTTCCGTGCAGGCCTGCCGCACGTCCGGCGCACGGCGCAGCGGGATGGTGTAATCGCCAGCCAGCGGCAACAAGATCATTGCCAGCGTGCGTGCGCGTTGCGACTGAGCCTGGCGATGCAAGTTGAACGCCACGCCGTCCGCGCCGGATGTCCCTTCGGACGGACTCAGGGCGGGCTTGCGCGGCTTGCGGTCGGCGCGCCGTGACATCGCCAGCAACAACTGCCGCGCGTTCTGAAAATCGCCGCGCCACAACAGCGCTGTGCCCTCGCAGGCCAGCCGATATGCGTCGTCCGCCTTCATCGTGTCGTCCGCGATGACCACGCGCTTGTGCGGCGGCAGCCCGCTTTCCGAACGCCAACGGGCGGTGCAAGCCTTGCCTGCTTCGGTCCAGTTGATGGTTGGGTGATCACTCATGGCGACACCTTATTCCATTTCGCGATTAATCGTCCATTTATGTAGGGCGGGTCACACCCGCCATTGCAATATGGGACGTAATGGCGGGTGTGACCCACCCTACGAATTATTTTGTATTAAAGAGTGTAGGGTGGATAAAGCGCCAACCCTCTCCCCAACCCTCTCCCGGAGGGAGAGGGAGCGATTGCCCTTTCCCCCTCCGGGGGAAAGTTGGATAGGGGGCTGCGCGTATCCACCGTCCGCTGGTGGAAACGCTGCGCTTTTTCCACCCTACGAAACTTCACCCTGTCCCCGAAAATATCGTAAGATTCAATCTTTTAAATCTCAGGAATCATGTAAAACGAAGGAAGATATTCAGCAACCATAATTCAACATCTGGGAGAAAGTTTATGTCGAAAAAGAATGTTTTTTACGCGCAATCCGGCGGTGTCACTGCAGTCATCAATGCCTCTGCCTGCGGGGTGATCGAAACCGCGCGCAAGCACAAGGACAAGATCGGCAAGGTGTATGCCGGCCGCAACGGCATCATCGGCGCGCTGACCGAAGAGCTGATCGACACCACCAAGGAATCCGCCAAGGCCATCTCCTCCCTGCGTTACACCCCCTCCGGCGCATTCGGCTCCTGCCGCTACAAACTCAAG
>JANLID010000305.1 GCA_024654105.1 Gallionella sp.
GGAAGCGGGATACAAGGTGCATCTGGCCAACACCACGGCGATCAAGAAGTACGATGGGCTCAAACACAGCGGCGACGAAACCGATGCGCGCCACCTCGCCCACCTGTTGCGGCTGGGCATTCTGCCAACCGGTACCATCATGAAGCTGCATAACTGCCAAAGGGAGACATTCGCTTCTGCCTGTTATATTATGCGTACGTTGACGGACAAAATTATGGGGTAGCCAAATGCGCAAATTATCAATCGTAATTCTCACCCTGCTCGGAATGAGCAGCTTGGCATTTGCACAGGAAGCTGTTTTTGAGACCAAATCCTTGACGCCGGAAACCGCTCTTGTGGCTGCCCGGGCAGCAATGGAGTCCTGCCGGAAGCAGGGCTTTCAGGTCGCTGTTGCCGTAGTCGATCGCGCGGGGCTTACCCAGGTTTTGCTCAGAGACAGGTTCGCCGGCGTTCACACCATAGAAGTTGCGACCAACAAGGCGTGGACCGCTGCCAGCTTTCGCACCCCCACAGCGTCACTGGCCACAGAAACACAGCCTGGTAAGCCGCTGAGTGGTCTCCGGAACCTGCCCCGATTGCTTGCAGTAGGCGGCGGAGTGGTCATAGAAGCCGGCGGCACGACCTTTGGTGGCATAGGTGTGTCCGGCGCGCCCGGTGGCGACTCAGACGAGAATTGCGCCAATGCGGGAATCAAGGCCATCTCAGATGCGATTGAGTTCTGACACATCGTTCACCCTGACTGGCAGGAATTAACCCGAATGGGCTCAGGGCAGCTTCACCAGTGCCGACGCCCCGGATCGTAATGGTTCCTTGCTTGGGAATACCACATCGACAGGGTAAACCGATCCATCTTTTGTATTGATCGACTCCAGTCCCAGCGTTTTAATTTTCCCGGTGTAGCTTATTCCGGCGACGCTCACAGATACCGTCTGGCCAGTTTTTAATTTGTCTATTTGGGGCGAGGAGAGGTGCATGCGCGCAATCATTTCTCCTGACCTGGCCAGCGTCAGGAGCATCTGTGGCTGTAACCCGGCAGCCACGCTTAGTCCAGGCTCTGCCTGCCGGAGAACCACGACAGCATCGAAGGGGGCGCGTATCGAGGCGTCATCCAGAGCTTTCTGGTTCTGTCGCAGGCGTGCATGCGCTTCGGAAAGCGCGGATTGGCTTCTTACCAGTTTCAGCCTGGCCTGATCCAGCTCTGTGGTGGAAACGACAGTGCGCTCATGCAACTCCGTCACACGATCCAGTTCGCGCTTGTCCTCTTCCGCTTCGGCATTCAAACGGGTTATTTCAGATCGACTCTCATCTGCCCTGGCCTGGTAAGCCGTGCTATCCAGCGACAGCAATATTTGTCCCTTATTTACCTTGTCTCCCACTTCAACATTTACCTCCTGCACGACGCCGGAGACCGGCGTAGAAAGTTCGACTCGCTGCGACCACTGCAATGTTGCCTGAATATCGGCGGCCCACAGTGCCTGCGGGAAGAGTGCTGCCATGATGAGCGCGATCCATTTTTTCATTTTCTATTTCCTTTATTTATTCCCGGTCTGACCCAGAGGCATTCCCATCAATGCTTCCAGACGCGCGAAGCTCAATGCCAGCTGGTATTCGATGTTGCGAGTCCGCATGTTGGCTTCTGCCGTTCCCACCATGGATGTGCCGAGATTGCTCTTGAGTTCCAGCTCGTACAGGCCGCGGCTGCGTTCCAGTTGCAGGTCGCGATATTCAACGTATTTCCGCGCAGCATCGCGCGCGGTATTCTGCAACTGGGTAATATCAAGACAGGTCTCCAGCAGCGTCTGAGTCAGTTCCATTTTCAGCTTTTCAGTGTTGGCCTGCAGTTTGTTGAACTGGGCCATTTCGCGCGCAATGCGCGAGTCAGCGCGATTGCCCTGATACAAAGGCCAGGACAGGATCAGCCCGGCGCTCAGGTTATCCCGTGTGGCTGCAGCGCGGCTGTAATCGGCGGCCTGAACTTCGGCATCCAGTATCGGGCCTGTTTCTGCGCGCAGGGATTCCATGCGTTTCTGTGAGGCAGCCAGCATTTCCTGTTGCGCGTGCAGACGTGCATTGTTGTTCAGCAGAATCGGGAGCAGCGTTTCATAATCGGGCAGGGTGCGCTGATTGCCCGGAAGTTTGGGATCTTCCAGAGCGCCGGGCAAATCGCCCGGGCGATTCATGGCATTGGCCAGCAATGCGCGCGCAAGGCGCTGCCTCTGTGCGCTGGCGTTGCGTTTCACCAGCGTGTCGCGATAACGTGATTCCAGTTCAGCCAATTCGACACTGGATATCTGGCCGCGTTCCAGCCGGTCTTTCCCCTGATCGAAGCTGACGTAATGCACGGCCATCAGCTCGTTATCGACGGCGTACTGCATGTCGGTCAGCAGCACGTCAAAATAGCGCGCCATGATCTCCATGCGGCGCTTGTCGAGCGCAGTGGTCAGGTCGGCTTCGCGCGCCTTCAAATCGAGTTGGGCAGCCACTTCGGCATTGCTGCTGCGCCCGAAATCATGGAGCGTTTTGCGCGCTGTCAGGCGGACGCTGTTATCGCTGGCAAAATCCTGATTCCCTGAGCTGGGCCGGCCACTGCGCAAGATGCCCTCGAAACTGACGTTGGCATCCTGGCGCGAATTGGCGATATCCCTGTCTGCCAGCGCGCTGTCCCTTTCCGCCTGGGCGTACAGCAGGTCAGGATGGCTGGATTCCGCTGTTGCCAGGGCAGCTTCCAGTGTGAGCGAGCCGGCCAGCACGGGGGCGCAGGCTGCAGAAAAATAAAAGATTAGCAGGCAACCGATGAGGCTCAGCCGTTGCTTGCGCGGAAAACAGATCATTTCACTTGCTGTTTCTTGTAGGCTGTAAACGACGTGGTTTTGCAGGCGCCTTCCACAACACATTTTCCTAATAGCAAAAATTCATTCACATCTTTTGCCGTTCCGGGAAAGCGCGTGATCAGTTTGCCGTCCAGATCAAAAAAATCGAATACGGGTGTCCCGTATACGCGGTGTTCTATGCTGAAGGCCTTTTCCGTGGTTTCCTTCCCTTTGAAATCCACCATGGGGAGACTGCCGCGAATATCGACCGGGAAAATCAGAAAGTGCTTATGGTAGTAATCCTGCACCTCGCTCTGGTTGAGGATGGTATGTTTCATGCGGTAGCAAAAGGGGCAATCTTCCAGTTCGAACATGATCATGATGCCGGTCTTGCCTTCCTCTTTAGCGGTGGCCAGCTCACTCTTGAAGTCGCCCATTTTTAGATCAAAGAAATATTTCTCCGCATCGCGTGTTTCAGTAAAGCCTGTTCCCATGCAGAGTATGTATAACAAACCGGCAATAAATATTTTCATGGTCTTGTCCTTTCCAATTCAACAAAGTTATTGTAACTTGACAATACATGTGCGCGCGCAACTAAAATGGGGTAGGCTTCGAATAATTTCTTGAATACCACATCCATTGCCTGGTGTGCGTCCAGAACCCAGTGCGCTATGCTGTTCGGCGACGCTGAAATGCTTCGAGGATGATGGCCGTACTGCCGAAGATTTGCCGTTGCTGCATTGGGCGATGCAGGACGCGCCGCACAAAATCCAGCAGGCTTTCGACGGCGTGATGCAAAACTGCAGACCGCAAGTGACCGCAAAATCCGCCGTTGCAAATACAGGAGGGAGCTTTTTGTATTCAAGATTTGTCCGGTACGTAAGCCAGGCGTGCCGCATGGCGGGAGCGATAGCCTTGCTTGCCCTGCTCGGCGCCTGCAGTAAGCCCGCGGTCGAGGAGTCCATCCCGGCGCTTACCCTGACTGGCTTGGACGGCACCCGGACATCCCTCCAGGCATTCCGGGGCAGGCTGCTGGTGCTTAATGTGTGGGCTACCTGGTGCCCGCCCTGCCGCAGGGAAATGCCCAGCCTGGAACGGCTCAGCAAAAACGTGGACGGCAGCCGCATCGTCGTGGCAGGCATATCCGTCGACAGCGATGCGAACGCGGTGCTGGAGTTCCTGAGACAGAACGGTGTCACTTTCCGCAACTTCAGAGACACGCCCGGCAACATCGCCAATGCGCTGGGCGTGCAGGTCTATCCGGAAACCCTTCTGATTGCTCCTGACGGCAAGATAGCGCACCGGATCATGGGGGAGCGTGACTGGAGCAGCCCGGCTATGCTCAGGGTGCTGGAAGATGCTTTTCGGGGCAGGCGCAGTGAGCCGGATTACAGCCAGACCGGGGCAAAATAGGGTTCAGCAGCGTAGGGCGGGTCACAACCCGCCATTTCAGTGTAGCGGCGGGTGTGACCCGCCCTACGTACTCGTTTCTGCGTTGGAAAATACTCGGGTTGGGCAAACGCCACAGGCCGTGCATAATCCCCGGCCTCGGTTTTTACGCTAATATAGCGGCCTCTTCATTGGAGAAAATGCTGCCGTGCCGATTACCTGGGATATCCCATTGGTTGTTCTTTCCGTGCTGGTCGCGCTGCTTGGCTCGTTTGCGGCATTCGCCCAAGGGCGGCATATGCGCGAAAGCAGCGGGTTTTCGGCGTACGCGTGGATGTTTGCCGCCGCATCCACACTGGGTATGGCTATCTGGTCCGCGCAATTCATCAGTATACTGGCCTCTCAGCTACCAATACACGTCGATTACGCCCCGTCGCTGGTATTTTTTTCCCTCTTGCCTGCGATTGTCTCCACCCTGCTGGGATTCAACGTATTGCGCGAGCCGGTTATCGGCGTCAGGCAAATAGCGGAAAGCGGCCTGCTGATGGGAGCCGGCATCACTCTTACGCAGTACGCCTGCATGGCAACCCTCAGGCTCTCGCCGCCTATCATTTACGGTTTGCCGCTTATCGTCTTGTCCGTGGCAATTGCCGTCATTCCCTCATGCGCTGCGTTGCTGACGGTGTACGGGAGTGAACGCGCCAAACCGCCGTCGTTGCCGCGTTCTGTATTGGGCGCGGCCATCATGGGCATGGCGATTTTGGCGACGCATTACATCGTCGTGTTCGGTATGCACATCCCGCCCGACAGTATCAGCGAATATGATGTGTTGTCCGAGCCGCGTTTTATGGCCATGCTGATTTTGCTGGTTTCGCTGTTCTGGTTTAGCGGCGGCATAATCGCCACGCTGTTCGACCAGAGCATGGCGCGGCAAAATGCCGAGGCGCTGGAAAAATTGCAGGGGGCATATGATGCGCTCGAGGAACGTGCGCAGGAATTGGCCAAGAATCGTTCCAAGCTGGTGCTGGATAAGGCGCTGGACGCGGTGATCAATATCGACAGCGCCGGGCGGGTAATCGAATGGAATGCGGAAGCGGAACGCATATTCGGATACCGGCATGATGAGGCAATTGGCCAGTCGGCGTCCTATATGATTATCCCCCCCATTCATCGCGAAGCGCATGACAGGGGGATGAATCATTTTCTGGAAATAGGCGAGATGCATATTCCGGGCAAGCGCACCGAAATCACCGCGCTACGGAAAGATGGGACGGAATTTCCGGCTGAATTGGCCATTATCGCCGTGCGCCAGAAACAAAAAGAAGAAAACTTTTTTAGCGCGTTTGTGCGCGACATTACCGACCGCAAGCTGGCCGAACAGCATATCCACCAGTTGGCTTTTTATGATGTGCTCACCAAATTGCCCAATCGCCGTTTGTTGCTGGATCGCTTGCAACAGGCGTTTTCAGTGAGTGCGCGCAGCGGCCAGTATGGCGCCGTACTATTTCTTGATCTTGACCACTTCAAAACCCTCAACGATACCAAAGGGCATGCCATCGGCGATTTGCTGCTGCTCGAAGTCGCCAGGCGGCTGGAATTCTGCATGCGCGACGGCGATACGGTGGCGCGGCTGGGCGGCGATGAGTTCGTGGTGGTACTCGAAGATCTGAGCAAACAGCCGGATGAGGCGGTTACACAAACCGAACTGGTCGCGGAAAAGATTCGCGACGAGCTGAACCGGCCTTATATGCTGAAAGATTACGAGCACTACACCACGCCGAGCATCGGCATCAGCCTGTTCCTTGGCCATCTGGAAAATGCGGAAGATTTGCTCAAGCACGCCGATATCGCCATGTACCAGGCCAAGGCGGCAGGGCGTAATACCATCCGCTTTTTTGACCCGCAGATGCAAATGATATTGGATCTGCGGACTGCCATGGAAGCGGATCTGCGCCAAGCGCTCGCCATGCAGCAATTCAGACTGTATTACCAAATTCAGGTGGGCGGCAGCATGTGTCGCACATCGGGCGCGGAAGTGTTGTTGCGCTGGGAACACCCGGAACGCGGCCTGGTATTTCCCGCCCACTTCATACCGCTGGCCGAGGAAACCGGACTGATTGTGCCGATTGGCTTGTGGGTGCTGAAAACCGCCTGCGCGCAACTCAAGGCTTGGCAGCACGATGCGCTGGCGCGCGACCTGACGCTGTCGGTGAACGTCAGCGCCAAACAATTCCGCAGGGCCGATTTTGTCGCCCATGTGCAGCAGGTGCTGCTGGAAAGCGGCGCGAAGCCCTCGCTTCTCAAGCTGGAACTGACTGAAAGCATGGTGCTGGAAAACGTCGAGGATACCATCAGCAAAATGCATGAACTGAAACTGCTCGGCGTGAGTTTCTCGATGGATGACTTCGGCACCGGTTATTCTTCGCTGCAATACCTGAAACGCCTGCCGCTGGATCAGATCAAGATCGACCGATCCTTTGTGCTCGATATCACCAACGATCCCAACGATGCCGCCATCGTGCAGACCATCATCGCGATGACCGAGGCGCTGGGACTGAGCGTGATTGCAGAAGGGGTTGAAACCGAGGCGCAGCGGGACTTTCTGGATAAACATGGCTGTCATGCCTTCCAGGGTAATCTGTACAGCAAGCCGATCCTGCTCGAGCATTTCGAGAGCCTGTTGCGAGATGGTGCCGGGTAAATTCGCACCGGCAAAATCGCCGGCTGTTTTTTTAGTTAATGTAGGGTGCATTCCATGCACCATTGTTGTTGGTGCATGGAATGCACCCTACGAGTTCTTTTTTTAGGGGTGGACGATAGGACATGGCAACGCGCTGCCGTAAGCCGTTTCGGCATGTTTTGCAGTGCAGGCCGGCACGCCGGGCCATCTTTCGCGCATCCGGGGAAAACCCGATAGACGGGGTACAGCATGGGAGCAAATTTGCACACACACAGCCGGCACAATTCCTGCCCTGAGCCCGGTCGAAGGGTTCGCCGCTACACGCATGGGGGCGCGATCTTGTTCGCCTTGCTCATGCTGCTTGCGCCGCTTCCCGCCCATGCCGAATACGGCGACGTGGTACTCAACAAGCGGGCGGAGAAAGCTGGTGTGCGTCCGGTGATCTTCCCCCACTGGTTCCATCGCATCCGCTTCCGCTGCAAGGTATGCCACTCCGAGCTCGGTTTCGAGATGCGCGCCGGCGCCAACGATGTACTCATGCTGGACATCATAAACGGCAAATTCTGCGGCATGTGCCATAACAACAAAATCGCCTGGGGTCCGGAGAACTGCGACCTGTGCCATTCCGGGAAACCGGGGCTGGAAAGCGGAGTCCACGGCGGAGGCACCACGATGGGGCCGGGCAGATGGTGAATAATGTCAAACTGCGCATTTGCGCCGGACTGGGCATCGTCGCAGCCTTGATGCTGTCTGGTTGCGCCACATCAGTCACGATGCCAAACCCGGCGGATCGGGGGGAATTGCTGCGGCCATTGACCGGGTTGACCGGCGCCAGGCCGGGTGCATTGTTGGGGGGCACTGCCGAGCGCGGCGGCTACATCAAACTGCGTTACCCCACCGCCGTAAGCGCTCGCGGCAACGATGTCTATCTGGTGGACGCGGGACTGCGCCGCATTTTCCGCTACGACAGCGCCCAGCAAACCCTGGCGCGGTTCACAACCCTGACGCCTGATGCTGGAACGAGCGTTTACGCCGCCCCCGACCTGTCGGTCTATGTGATCGATCCCGCCCGCGGGCAGGTGCTGCATTTCACCCGGGACGGCATCCCGCTCCCGTCGCTGAGCTCGACCGGCAACCTGGCGCGCCCGGTTTCCGTCGCGGCGGATGAAGGCGGCGGGCGGGTGCTGGTGGCCTGCGGCTTGTATGACCAGATAGTCGAATTCAACAGCCTGGGCAGACCGTTGTCCGTCATCAAACCGCAGCAGGTGCGCGCCGTTGCTGCCATAGCGTTGGGGCCGGACGGCATCTACGTGGTTGACCGCCTCGCCCGGCAGGTGGTGGTGCTGGAACGGGATGGGACATTCCGCTACGCCTTCGGCGCGGGTGGCCTGTCCGAGCCCGGCGCCATCGCCGTGAGCCGTGACAATCTGGTATTTGTGGGAGATAATTTTGACCATACTGTCAAAGTCTATCGGGACGGTTTACTGGTGTCCAAGGCCGGCGGCGCCGGCGCTGCGCCGGACAGTTTCAGCGGCATCGCGGGGTTGGCGGTGGACGGTAGTTTGCTTTATGTGACGGACAGCCAGAACGCGCGGGTGCAGATCATGCTGATCAACACTCGCCCATGACACCGGTAGGGCGGGTCACACCCGCCATTGCAACATCATTCGGTATCGCTCCCATGCTCTGCGTGGAAGCGTGGGATGTAACGGCGGGTGTGACCCGCCCTACGGCTGCTGCTGCGTGGAAGCGTGGGATGTAACGGCGGGTGTGACCCGCCCTACGCCTGCATGGAAGGAGAAATAAAATGAACATACGAAAACTGCCGCAGATAGCATTTCTTGGCCTGACCTTGCTCATCTCCGGCTGTGCGGATACACCCAAGGTATTCAGCCTCACCAATACGGTTCAGGGCGCGCCCAAGGTATGGCCGACCCCGCCGGAGCAACCCCGTTACCGCTATGTGGGGGAGTTGACCGGGGAGGAGAATTTCCGCCACGAAAATGAAGATACCCGCGGCGCCGCGGTGAAAGTGTTCGAGTGGTTGGTCGGCCTCGTCGGCGGTGCGGCCGACCGGGTCGTGTTGCAGCGGCCGCAAAGCGGCATGGTGGACGCGGAAGGCCGTGTTTACGTTACGGATGTCAGCCGCGGGGCGGTGTATGTTTTCGACAAACCGGCGGGGAGGCTGGAAGTCTGGGACATGGCGCGCGGAAGCGCACGGTTCAAGTCGCCGATCGGCATCGCGCCGGGTGCGCGGGACGAGATACTGGTGGCGGATGCCGAGCTTCACGGCGTATTCCGGCTGGACAAAAAGGGCAACCCGGTGGGCGAATTCGGCCAGGGGGTGCTGAAGCGCCCCACCGGGCTGGCGCGGGATGCGCAGCGCGGGCTGGTCTATGTGGCGGATACCCATGCCCATGACATCAAGGTATTCGACGATGACGGCAAGCTGCAGAAAGTGATCGGGCAGCGTGGTGAGGCGGACGGGGAGTTCAACTTTCCCACCCACCTCGCTTTCGCCGCAGGGCAGCTCTATGTCACGGATACCCTGAACTCGCGCATCCAGATATTCGACGCGGACGGCAAAGTGACCGCCAAATTCGGCGAACGCGGGCTGTACGTAGGCAATCTGGTGCGTCCCAAGGGCGTGGCGGTGGATAGCGAAAACAATATTTACGTGGTAGAGTCTTTCTACGATAATCTGCTGGTTTTCGACAGCACCGGCCGCATATTGCTGGCGCTGGGCGGCACCGGCAAGGACACCGGCAATTTTTATCTGCCGGCCGGGGTCTGGACCGACAATCGCGACCAGATCTATGTCGCCGACATGTTCAACGGCAGAATACTGGTCCTGCAATTCTTGGGGGGATCGTGATGAACACATGCTATCGCTTGCTGATGAACATCCACCATCGCTTGGCGCGGGCAACTTCGGCGGGTGTGACCCGCCCTACGGAGCTGCAATTCTTGGGGGGATCGTGATGAACACATGCTATCGCTTGCTGATGAACAATTCCACCGCCTGTCAGGGCGGATAATGCTCATGGGACGGACGATATTTATTGGCTTCGTCCTGTTGCTGGGGGCGGGCGGCATCGCTTCGGCGGCTGTCGTGGCGGACGTGCGCAACACCAACCACAACCTCTCCGCGACC